>JANQLA010000431.1 GCA_028280855.1 Melioribacteraceae bacterium | reverse complement strand
CTACTCTGTAACGTATCCGAAACGAATCCTCCAAAACTTCAAAATGAATATCACTAGAACCAGATTTTATTGCTCCCGTAATTATTTGATTAACGAATTCAACATTTGAATAATTGTCGGAATTTTCTTTCGACACATTTTCATTAGAATTTACTTTTGACGGCTTGTATTCCGGGTAAACCTCCTTCAGCTTTTTATAAACCACCTCGGGGTGTAATTCCTTTACGTCAAAATTTAGACCGGTTTCGAAACTTAAATCTTTCAAAAGCCTAATGTTATTTTTGTCGGCTATTCCTATAACCAACCGGCCTTGTTCAAATCGTATCGGAAGTATGTTGCGTTCAAAAGCCAGTTCTGGTGTAATTGCCGCTAAGGCTTCTTCTTCAATTACCAGGTTATTCTCCAATTATAACTCCATGTAAATCGTAAGTAAGTTCTCAATATGCTCTTTAAGCAAAATGCAAATTGTAAAACCAATGCCAAGAAAAAATCCGAAAGGTATTTTATTTTCACCGTAATAATTTTTATCGATTTTCTTTATGATATAAGATCCCGGCAGTGCAATGAGTGCGGAAAACCATAGCGCGATAAGTGAAAGCGGAAAGCCCGTAAACAGGGATAGAGCTCCTATCAGTTTAATATCACCAAATCCCATTGCCTCAATGCCTTTTATAAAAAACATTAAATAGTAGACTAAAACAAAAAGCGTAATTATTACAATTACGCTAATTACATTTATCAAGAAATCTTCCGGGAACAAGGCGGTTTTCAAAATTGAAATTGCAAGCAGAAGCAGAACCAACGCATTTGGAATCGTAAAAGTCAGGTAGTCGATAACTGCAACAGCTATTAGCAGGTTAATAAAAGCGAAATAAAAAATAAAATTAGTCTCTAATTCATAAGCTAAAAACAACATAGTGCCAATAAGGGGCATAAGTATTTCCAGCACCGGGTAATAAAGAGGAAGAAAATTCTCACATTTCGTACACCTGCCTGAAAATTGAAAGTAACTAACAACGGGAATCAATTCTTTAATTGACAAAACCCTTTCTCCGCAATGACACTTCGACCTCAGCCAATCGAAGCCGGAACGCCCCGAAAAATAACTAACAACGTTCGTGCTAAAACTTCCCATTATTAATGAGAACAATATGACGATTGAAAGAATCATAATTCTTCCGACAATGCCTCAATACAATTTTTAATTAGTTTATCAATAAAGCCGAGACTAAAGTTTTCGTATTTCATACCGGACTTTATTGCCGCAGCTATACGAAGGTCCGGAATTGAAAGTAACTTGGCGCGCAATTTCACTTTTTGCGCTGAAGCAAAATGCAAAGTGTTAATATTATCTGCCTGCCATAAATCTCCGGTTAATATAAAATCTACTTTTAGCTTCTTGCCGAGATCAACCAGCTCGCTGCCAGTAAGTTCTTTACCACCTGGTATCCCCAGGCTGTTTTTTGCTTCCTCAACCAATTTCCTATCAACTGCAAAATAGTTCGTGTCTTTAGCCAGTTGAATTGTAAATTCTTCTTCTATGTAAGCGGAATAATCTTCAGATAGATTTGCTACTTCGATACTAAAATCCAAAACCGCAATTTTTTTGAATTTAGGATTTTCCATAACCGTAATTTCCGGCGTTTCATATGAAATGCCCTGTAAAAGAGAGCAAGCATTTAATATGATTGCAGCAACCGGAATAATCAAAATCTTCAATTTCATTAGTATTCTCCGATCCCGAACGGGATAACTTTTCAAAAACCTGTTTCGAAATTCTTTTGCTCTCGTTTCATTGAATAGAACTCTAAAAATTCCTTGGGTTCAATTTGTTTTAGTCAGGCTTCGTTTCTTTAATAACTCCGTCTTGCGTAACCTGCCACTCGTTAAAATTTCCATCATCGTCAAAATCGACAACAGCTACTGCTTTGGCGGAAAAACTCTTAACATCCGCTGATTCAACTTCCACAAGGTAGCGTGCTGTGCCGCCTTCGGTAATCAGCTTCTCCTGCTCAAACCCAATTTCAGGCAGGTTCTCGGAATACCTGTCATATTCAAATTTGAAGGCTTTTTGCAGCATATAAACCTGCTTTAAATTAAGTTTGGCTTCGGTTGCTTTGGCTTTATTAACAACAGGCATCAATCTTGGCAAGGCTAAAAGTACCAGTACGCCAATAATTACAAGTGCAACCATAAGCTCAGTCATTGAAAAGCCGTCGTTTTTTTTCATAAACTTTTTTAACATACCTAAACCCCTAAATAATTAATTATTTCGAACATCGGTAAGTACAGCGCAATTAAAATTACTCCGACTATAATGCCGACAACCAAAATAAGAACCGGCTCCAGCAAAGATGTTGCGTTATCGATTTTGTGGTCGAACTCTTTACTGTAGTAATCACTTATTATTCTGAAAACTTTATCAAGTTCGGCGCTTTCCTCACCCGCAGCGAGCAAGCGGGAAAATGTAATATCAAAAAACCCCGACCCCTGAATATTCTTTGCTAATGTTTCCCCCTTCACCACCCGCTTAATTAGTTTATTTAACTCCGATTTAAAAACAGAGTTGTCCGTGATTGATTTTGAAATCTTTATGGCATCTACAAGGTTTACTTTGCTTTTTAACATGATAGACATGCTTAATGAATACCGGGCCAGCAAATTTTTTTTATATA
>JANQLA010000386.1 GCA_028280855.1 Melioribacteraceae bacterium | reverse complement strand
AATGCACACCGTTTTTGACTAGTACATCTTTTGCCAGATGTTGAATTTCCGGTTCAGCGCCGGGGAACGGGTTTAATTCCTTATCGTTCAAATAAATTTCAACGCTTCTTTTTGTAAACGCGTCGGCGGTTTCCAGGGCAATGTACCCGGCGCCTATTACAAGGCAACGGCGCGGATTAGCAGTATCAATATATTCCGATAGTAAATTGAGGTCGGATATATTTTTTAAATAAAATACATTATTGAGTTCACTGTTAACCTGCTCTACTCTGTTCGACTTTGAGCCGCTGCAGATTACAAGTGAATCGTACACATAATTTTCCGTGCTTCCATCCGGTAATTTCTTAACTGATAATTTCTTGTTTCTTCTATCAATTGAAGTAACCAATCGGTTCGCGAAAACTTCTACGCCTTTGCTTTTCCTGAAAGACTGCTCATCAAAAAAGATAATATCTTCATAAGATTTAATATCGCCGCCAATAACATAAGGCAGCTCGCAAGTGCCTGTTGAAATGTATGGTGATGCTTCGAACATAACTACCTTTGCTTCCGGGTTAATACGCTTAGCTCTCGCTGCAGCAGCGGGTCCTGCTGCATTACCGCCAACAATTACTATGTTCTTTGGCTTAATCATTGCATTAAATTAATACTCGTCTTCGGGATTTTTATCTTTAAGACTTACCGTCATTGGCACTCCGAAAAATCCAAAGTGCTTACGAATAAGTCCTTCCAGGAATCTTCTGTACGTATCTGGGATCTGGTTAATATCGTTCGCAAAGATTAGAAAGATCGGGTATTTTTCTCCAACTTGCGTTATATATTTAATTTTTATTTCCCTTCCACGCGTGGTTGCCGGGGGCGGAGTTTTTTCAATAAGCGGAAGCAAAGTATCATTTAAAACACTGGTTGGAATTTTCTGCAATCGTTCATTCTTAATACTCTTTGCAAGATCGATAATTTTATATATGCGCTGCTTTGTTAGGGCCGATACAAATATAACCGGTAAGTAACCGATAGCGCCGAGTTTATTCCTGATTTTGTCTTCAAACTCCTTTGCAGTGTTGGTCTCTTTTTTGATTAAATCCCATTTATTTACGGCTAATATTATTCCCTTGCGCCGTCTCACCGCTTCATCAATTATCTTCTGATCCTGCTTCTCCAAACCATACTGTGCGTCCAGCATAATAATAGCGACATCGCATTCGGCTATAGAGCGAAACGTTCTTACATTCGAATAAAATTCGATATTCTCCTGAACCTTTGTTCGTTTTCGCAATCCCGCCGTGTCAATAAGAACAATCTCTTCACCGTAATATTTGAGAATGCTGTTGAGGCTGTCACGCGTCGTGCCAGGAATATCCGTAACAATGCTCCTTTCAACTCCAATCAATGCATTTGTTAACGAAGACTTGCCAACATTGGGCCTGCCAATAATTGCAAGCTTAAGTCGCTCATCTTCTTCAAAGTTATCTTCCGGGAAATCCATATTAGCGACCATGTCGTCCAGGAGGTCGCCTACATTCCGGCCGCTAAGTGCTGATATATCTATAACATGTTCAAGGCCAAGCGTATAAAAATCATTTTTGTTGAACGCCTGCTGCTCATTATCGGATTTGTTTACAAGCACATAAGAAAGCTTGGCCGATGATCTCAGCATTTGCGCGATATCATCATCTACAGGTAAAACACCCGCTCTTCCGTCGGTAACAAACAAAATAACATCGGCTTCCTCAAGCGCTATTTGCACCTGTTCACGAATCGCTGTTTCGAACAAATCCTCCGAATCCGGCACATAACCACCTGTATCCATTACTCTAAATGCTTTGCCGTTCCATTCTACATCGCCATACAAACGGTCGCGTGTAACTCCGCTTAAATCGTCGACAATTGCTTGATTCGATTTTGTAAGCCTGTTAAACAAAGTTGACTTACCTACGTTGGGTCTGCCTAAAATTACAACTAGTGGTGTACTCATATATTCGCTGTGTATAAATTGGAACAAAAATAATTAATGCACTCCTGAAATCAAAAGCACAAAATAGAAATGAATTGTTTGCGAGGAATTAAAAATTAAACTGCATATTGACCTGCGGGTAATAATGCGAGTTAAAACCAAGCTGTTGTTTCTCAATTGACATATTCAATTCGAGTCTTTTATTGTATCGACTAGCCGACCATGCAGCGTCCAGGGCACTTACAAAATGATTAACAATAACAACAATAACTGCGCTTGATGCTACATCGTAAAAATCGTTTGCTTCGCCTCTCAGTCCTGAGTAATAATCGAAGTTAGCCGTAACAGGATCTTTCTGAACAGCATTATAAGTATAAAGTGAATTTTCGTCGAAATCATCCCAGCCCGGGTTGAACTGCGGATATTTTCCAATCATCTCGTAGTATTGTTGCTCGCCGAATCTTTCAAGTCGATGTGAGTACCATCCGCCGATATCACTCTCAAGTCTATTGAGCGCATTCCAATTGACCTTAGTGCGCTCCTGGTTTGCGAATAAGTCGCCATAATTTGTCGGATCAACACTCGACCCGATTGAATTATTAAGATGCTCAATGTTATCAATTGTCCACCGAGCATACTTTGCAACGTCCCATCTTTCATTGGCATAATCCTGGAACAAATCGGTTTGATCATCGCCTTTCTTATCGTAGGCTAAACCAACCGCAACGGCAGCAATCTCAACGGCAATAAAGACGCCTGCTTTAAGATAACTGCCGGAATAAATTTCACCGGCGCCGGGCACTGCCAGGCTCATTAATGCGGCAAGCAAAGGCGACTTTCTGCCGGACACATCATTCGTTACATCCTGTGCCGGTTTATACGTGTTTTGGAAAGCGATTTGTTGATCGAGGGACAAATTGCCTTGTAAACCAATGCTATCCTGCTGCTGTGCCGCAAGGCTAGAAATCATAAGTAAAAATATTGCTGCTGTTTTCATTGTCTTCTCTAAAAAAAATTTAGAAACTAAAATCAAACAAAATACCGCCGTAGAATCGCCACTCTTTTCCATACGTAACGGTTTCATCACGAACAGTTCTAGTAAATTCATCAAACGAGTAAGCGGCGTTAAAGAAAATGCTAGTCGGGAAAAGGTAAAACGAATTCATTTTAACTCGAATCTCGGCGCCGGCGCCTTTCTTAAAATCTCCAAAGTCTACATCGCTTCCATTCCACGCATTACCGTAATCACCGTACACGGACATAAATATTTTATCAATGTAAAGATGACCAAGCCTTGTATCAATATTTTTAAACAAAGGGAACCTGTATGTTAAGTTAAGCCAACCTAATTCATTACCACTAACAGAATAGAAGGGATAACTTTTCATGCCGATAAGTCCGCCAAGGTAGAAATCAAAAAAGTCCGGAACTTGCGGACCCAATATAGACGCTACCCGGAACAGTGTTGTTAAAGTGTGATCATTGAGTAACGAGAAATATTCTTTCCAATTTATTTCCAATCTATGGAACTGGTAATCGTTGTAAATCGGTTTCAGCAGCCCATCCTCAATTTCGTAATTACCCTCGTTATTGAACTTGTTTGTTTCATAGTTATATTGTAACTCGATTTCACGCCCAACAGGGTTAATGTCGGTATCAACAGTAGGTAAAAGTCTTTTATGAGTATACTTGAACTGAAAATTACGGCCGATAAAATATTTATCCTTTGTAGTAGGATAAAGTATAGGATTTTTATCACCCTCCTGCCTAATCAAAAAACTTCCTAATGTGGCGGTATACTCGCTAAAGATAAACCTAAACTCTATATCATTTCCTTCGGCAAATATTTTGTGTTTTGCAGCGAAGTCAACCTCGAACAAATTGTAAGTGACATCGGTTGGTATGATATCATCATATCTTGTAACACCGGTAGAGTCAACGAATTCACCGAAGAATATATCTACATCCGTTTCCCTGCTTACGCTGAAAAGCTCAAAGGAGAGTTGCGGCTTCAGACCCAGGTTGAATAAAAGCGGTAGTTTATTCCGGTATTCAAAATTCACATATATATCACGCTCTAAACTGCTATTGATCGATGCACCGGCAAATAAACTATACCTGTTTAAATAATCGCTCGATGCAAGGTAAACGCCGGGCTTCAGATTTTCTAGGCTGGAATTGGATGTGTTATAGTTATCAAGCCGTAAAAACGGGAAAAAGCTCATGCGTGAAAAAAATCCACTGTACGGGCGGGAGTCATATTCTGATATTTGATAGTCGTTAAAATTTCGCAGGTACTCAATATCAAAAGAATCAATGTCGCCGTTTGGCTTCGAATTATCGAGCGGAGGATTATCCAGCCATACATAATCATTGCCTGGTATAACTTTTTGCTGTTCTTCATTATTAATCAGAAATATTTTATAGCCAGTTGACGTATAACCTGCGTAAACAATATTTCCGTCGGCATCAACGTTAGGCATAAAAGCGCTGCCTTTAACATTTGTCAACTGGGCACTTTCTTTTGTATCAAAATTATATTTGTAAATATTATAGATACCGGTTCTGTCGGATGAATAATACAGATCACCGGAGCCATCGATAAAGGGGTTTCGTTCATCATTATCGGTTTGAATAAGGAATTCATTCCCGGAACCGTCGACATTAACTTTGGCAATATCACGCGTGTGATGATAAGTATAATCGAAGACAATGTATGAATCATCATTAGCAAATTTCGGATTATAAACCTGCTCACCGTTCTCATAGAAAGTAAGTCTTTTGAAATTTTTCCCATTGTTGTCAACAATGCCCAGGTTTGAAGTACCATCTTTCTGAAAAATAAAAACGATTTTCGAACCGTCATGCGATAGTGAGGCGTTGTTTGCACGCAAACCGTAAGTAAGGCGAGTCTCCTCTTCTTCTTCGATATCGTAAACATAAATGTCGTGAATGTTTGTCCAGTTTTTATTTTTCTCGCTTAACTTTGCATAATAAATTTTACTGCCGTCCGAAGATAGGCTTATAGAAGACCTTACACCGCTTTGCACAGTCTCGGCTTTTTTGGTTTCAATATCGTACCTGTAAATACTTGATAAACCGAAGTAATCGTTGCTTCCGTTTGAAACAAAATATATTTTTTTGCCATCTTTAGTAAAGACTGGGTAAAAGTTACCAAAACCTTTTTCACGGATTTGTTGGCCTTCAACGGTATTTTCCAAAACCAACTTCATTCTCTTTCGATAATCCTCTTTCAGGAATGTTGACCACTCATCGTATATCTCGTTACCGTCTTTCCCAAGCACATCTTCGAAGGCGGCGTCAATGGTAAAGTTGGTTAGTTTGCCAAGCGCCTTGGTAATTTCCCTCAGTTTGTCTTCGCCGTAGTTCTGGGCAATATAACGTGTTAGTGCAAACCCTGAATTATATACAGACTCGTTACCCAAACTGGTTTTGCTGAATACACCCATTTGGTTCCACGTAAGCATATTATCGTCAAGCGCATAGGAACGCAGAATCATATCACGGTGTGTGTCCCAATGATCATAATCAAATTCGGTACGCATATACTGTGCTGTTCCTTCGGCGAACCATGCAGGCATATTGATAGATGGGATAGGATAAGATACAATCGCGTTTGGAAATCCGTAAAGAATATCCGGACGCCGTTTATCTTCATAATTAAGGTACTGAAAATAGAATGCAGGGAAACTGCGTGAGAGTTTCATTCCGGCTTGTATTTGAACCATGTGAGTAAACTCGTGCGATATAACATTACGTAACCAATTGTGAGAACCTCGTAAGTCAAAGTCAAGCGCCGATGCCCAGATTTCAATTTTGTTATCGAAGAAAAATGTTGCGCCGTTCGAATAATCATCAATATCTTTAATAACATAGTGAACTACCCCTGGATCATACTCATAAAGTGAAGTTATAGGCTCCCAAATTTCGTCTGCTATTTTAGCAACAACCCGCGCGGTGCGCTCAGCCTCTTCATGGTAATGAACAAATACATGCTCGCCTTTAATAGTAAGCCAATCGTATTCAGGTTCAAACTGGTTAAAAAACTGGGCATTAACGGTTGAGTTAACGGATAACAATAATAATATTATAGATACAATTCGGGTATAATTCATAGGTAAGCCAATATAATCTATTTGATAACGGCAACTTTAATAATTTTATAATCCGAAGCTCCGTTTACCGACTTAACATTAAGATGGGCAAGATAAACGCCGCTTTCGATATTGGTTACGTCCCAGCTAATTTGGTTTTCGAATCCGCCGATTACTGTTTTGCTTAGTTTATCGACACGGTCTCCTGCAAGATCGAAAATATTAATTTCCACATCCGAATCTTCACCGACGTAAAAATGAAAATATGTAACATTGTCGTATACCGGATTCGGCCAATTGTAAGCTTCTGCTTTTGGGAAAAAACCGGGAATTCTGTTTGCGCTTGAGGGTTCTTCAACTGCGGATGAATTGAAACTATCTCCATACACATTTCCCCAATCTATTTTTGACGCTCCTTCGCTAAGGTTCCAAATTGACGCAAAGTTGGATTCATCAATTAAAAATAAACGTGAAGATGCAACCGAACTAAATACCACCGGGTTGCTAACCAATGACCCGGCAAAGGAAAGAGGAAACGGTGAGATTTCTTCACCCGTTTTTCCCGAGAAGGCAAAGATTTTACCTGAAGCGCTAAAAGCAATAATGTCCGAAAGATTATCACCGTCAAAATCAATTAAGAGCGGGGCGACTGATGCTTCCAATAAATCATGGCTATCAAGCTGAATATTTAATATTGCAGCGCCTTGCAGATTGTATACTAAAACCCCGGATTGATAATTAAAAACAATATTTGTTGAACCATCTCCCTTTAAATCACCGAGAGAAAATTTTATAACAGCCGCATCAGTTGGAGGAAACTCGATTGATGAATAAACTGCACCTTTGTTGTAAACCTCAATAGAGTTATTATCCAATAGTACAATAGAATAGTGCTCGCCGTTGTTTTTTGCTATGGCTAATTGTAGGGGTTTTGCTTCAAGGGTAACATTACCCGTAACAGAATCCCAGTATGCATTTCTGCTTATTGCGCTTACAAAAGCATCGTCCGCGGCAACCTGTTTCACAGAATCATTAAAAGCTTTTACTGTGCTAATACCATTAAGAGCAAACGGAAGCCTGTTTGTCGTTTCGTAAAGATTAATAAACCCAAGCCGGTTGCCCATATAAAATTTTATTTTTTCCTGATCCTCTATTATTACCGGGCTTGTAGTAATATCCATCGAATCCATAACTGAGTTCGTTTCCAGCAAACTTGAAACCGAAATTTCCCTGCCCGTTGAAGAGATAGCAAGCAGGTCATCCTCAAAAATTACAACTCCGGGTTTATAGTCTAATTTTCTATCACGACCAAACAAATTAGTCCCTTCTTCATCGGCTGCATATAAAATATTTTCATCAGAAAGAACATAGTAAGTTGATTCCCCCGAAGAGACCGCATCAATCCACTTTACGCTTTTATCCAATGGAACTCGAAACGTAGAAGCAAGTGATACTGCACCGCTGCCAAATGCAACATCGAAGCTCATTGAAACATCGATGTCCGAAAAATTTGAAAAAGAGATCAGCGAATTAGCACCCGAATTAGCCACGGCCGCAGGCGAGCTTGTAGAGTTAAACCGATTTCTGTAAAGTTCGGAGGGGTTATCTCTATACCATGTATCCTCCTTAGAGCCTTCGCCAATTACAAAATCACCAAAGATGGTTTGAAACTCTTCGCCTATATCATCGATACCATCTGCTTCAACAACCCTTACTCCTTTCAAAAACTTATCGTTATTAATCGTATTCGATTCCAGCTTTTCGTGTATAACTGCTTCATCAATGTGCCAGATAACTATACCAACATCCGTAAATTCATCTATGTCGGCATCGTTTCTATCGAAAGCCGGCACAGCCCAATCATACTCATCCACATCGGTTATAACACCTGATAAAGTATCGACATTAAAAGAAATAAAAGTATCATAATCTTTGTCGAAAGTTATTGCTTGTGATTGCCCGTCAACAGTAAACGTAACTGTCGCCCCGTCTTTTTTTGCGTCCCTCGATCTATTTTCTACAAGATAATACTCGCTTGCATTGATAGGAATTTTTATATAAGAAGTGTCCGGGCCGGAAGCTATTTCATCAGCTATAAGATTTATAGTCATATTCTTTGGATCAAGAAGAACAGGTTCAATCCAGCCGAGATACATCTTTTCCCAAGGCGATGGCTCAGGCGGAAATAATCCGCCGAACGTAAATATTGATTGTCCGTCCATCAAGCCAAACCGGCCAATTGCGCTCAAGCCGGTTTCGGTGTTAAACAAATCGGGTAAACCGAGATGACTTGCAATGCTCGCAACAATTAATCCGTTGGTTGAGAGTTCTATCAAAGTAATCTCACCGAATGATTCGAGCTCGCGTGATTCAGTTGACGGGAGAATCATTGTGTTTGTAATGTTGAAAGTGCCTGCCTGTACGGGAAATCCTTCGAAGGATTCATCGATTGCTCGTTTTAAAGCATTTAAGCTCAGGTAAACCGAAGGGAGATCGCGGTCATTCCCTATGCTGCCTGGAACATCTATATCCCGCCCTACACCGGCATGAAAAATGGTAAACAAGTCGTAACCGGCAAAATCGAACCCAGGATTAGCCTCGTCAACCAAAGTCCAAACCTCTCCGGCAAATGATGCAAGTGACGAAAAGTCATTCTCTGCATTGGGCGCAGGGGAGTATTCCCTCATTACTTTGCTTACAGAATAGACATCATCAAGTACCGTGAATTCGACTTGTAGTTTACCTTTGCTTACCTTATTAAAATAATTTTTTGCGAACAGCAGATGATTTCTAAAGTAATTTGCATCGTGTGGCAGCGGATCAATAATATTGTTGCCGTAATCTTGCGAGTAAATTGATCCAAATGTTCCGTCGCCGAATGTCGCGTCGTCTTCATCAGCTTGGAACTCAACCATTACGGCAAGCAGTTTTAGAGTGTCACCTATTGTTGTGGAATTCTGTACCGGGTACGGATTGAGCTTTCCGACAAAAGATTGGGCAGATAAACTGCCAAATAGAAATGCTGAAAGAACAAAAAACCTGGATAAAATTTTATTCATGTTTTTTAGAGACCTCTGGGGAATCCTCTAACATTTTCTGTTACAGCCCCCCATCCTATAAGTAATGAAAATCTTAAAGTGTCGGCAAGAGGATGGTTCTCACCGTCCTTAAATACACTGGTAGAAATATAACTGAAGTCAAACCCGTAAAGATCGTAGCGAATACCTGCGCCCATCGTGATAAATTTCCTGTTTCCGAAAGAAGGATCTTCGTAGAAATACCCTGCTCTTAGTGCGAACATAAAGTCAGACGGATCGCCGTACCAGTATTCTAAACCCATAGTTGTTACGATATCACGCAGTTCTTCGCTAAAGCTCTGATCACCCCACGCGGTAAATATAGCTTCGTAGAATTCTTTTCGTTTAACCGGGCCGCTTACAGATAAAGTATCGCCGCCTATAAGTCCCTGGTCGGTCTGAGCTATTCCTTTATCAACCAGAAGTTTACTAAAATCGAGTGTGTATGTTAGCGAATTAAAATCATCTTCAAATAGCCTTACCGCAAAACCAAGTCTAAAGTTAGTTGGAATAGGATCTGCTTGCGCTTGATCGATATAAGCTATTTTGGGACCGAGGTTGCTTAGGTTTACTCCCATGCTGAACTTGTTTCCGAGATCACCGACAAACGGAATGTTGAAAGTTTCGGGTCGCCACATTGCGGCAATATCAAAACTTACGGTTGTTGCAACGCCTGACCCTTGTTCATTTTCAGTAGGCTTATCAGATAAGCGGCTGTGTATAAGTCTGAAATTAAGACCCAATCCCCAATCAGGGTGAATCTTTGTTGCATAGCCAATTGTTAGGGCTGCATCAAAGGAGCGGAATGTACCAATAATTTCGGGGCCAGATGAAGCCGTTCGAACAAACTCGCCATAGTTCATGTATGTTATACTAGCCGTTAAACTACCGTCCAATTCTTCAAAATACTGACGGTAAGTAAGATAATCGTAAAATAAATCCAGGTTAAATTGAGGTAGCCAGTTGCTATGTGTTAAACCTATTTCGGACCCTGTTAGGAAGGCAATACCGGCGGGATTCCAAAATATAGCGGATGAGTTATCAGCCAAACCGCTGCCCGATTCACCAATACCCCCGGCTCTTGAATCCGGCGCGAGCAATAAGAAAGGCACTGCAGCTTCACCTTGCGCATAAGTTCGTGTATTAACAAAACTAAAGATTGTTAATACAGTCAAAACAAATAAAATCTTCTTCATTAGATACTTCCTCCGAAATTAATTTTCGCGTTTAAAAAGTTAATATTAACGAAAGACCGCTAATTTACCAAGAACACTTTTTCGGTACTCGCCGTCTATCGACTTTACCATAAGTTTGTAAAGGTAAGTTCCGTTTGCTAACTCATTACCATCTTCGTCTTTTCCATCCCATGGAATTTTTACAAAATTTCCAGATTCTCCTTTGGATTCCAGTTCCTTTATAACTCTTCCGGCAATAGTGTATACTTTTATTTTTACATCAAGCTGATCCGTTAGGTTATGATGAAATGTGAACGTTGTACTGCCCCTAAACGGATTGGGATAATTATATACATCTTTAACGGCAAGTTGGCCCGACGAAACAACAGTAAAAAACGATTCAACAGAGGTAGAGTTATTAAATACATCCCACGCTTTAATATTTATCTTATGCTCACCAACTGGCATATCGGAAAATCTGTAATCAACAGTACCGGATTTGCCGCCGGCATCAAGGTCACCAATAAAAAAGTTTGAGAAATCAATTGGATTTTCTTCGTCGTTATTAATAACTCCCTCAAGCCTATGCCCAACCCCGGTACCGGTGGTATTTAATCCGGTTTCGTCTTCAAGTTTTACAAAAAGGTTGAAATCGGGATTTACAAGATATGCTTGGGAAGAAGAAATATCATCATAAAATATTTCAATCTCAGGGCCTGCACTGTCATTTGAAACCGCAGTATCTGTTCCATTAATAAAAATATTCTTCCTAGAACCTATACCGTCTTCGGCATCATTAAAAAAGTAGGCAACTATTTTACCGGAATTCTCCTCGTAGCTAATATCTTTGGGTACCCTAAAAGTTGTTTGAAATCGACCACTCTCTGCAGAAACACGTCCGCGAAACAGGATGCCTCCCTGTTCCAGGATATCGTACCTAATATCTTCCAAGCGCCTTTTTCTTTCGGCATCGAATACCGATATAATGCCTTCTCCTGAGAAATCAGAGTCAATAGCGCCATCGGAATTTCTTATTGAGCCAGCTATATTGACTTCACTAAGTGCAGCAAGCTGAACGGAATCGCCATCAGCAACACTGTTAACATTTTCTATAACAACATCTTTTGAATTTACTATTAGTTGAATAGCGGGATCGCAAAACAAGTGGAACTTCTCGTCATTGTTTTGAAATCTTGTCTGCTTCACATAATAAAAAGCTTCGCCTATCGTGCCTGTAGAAGAGGCATCCATCATTCTTAAATAAAATTCACGGTTTATTGAATCGTTTTGCCCGGCAAATACAAGCCGTGCAGCAGAAAAAGCTCCTATGGCTCCCCCGTCCTTTAGCAAAACCAATTCCTCAGTACCACTAATTGAATTTGGATTATCATATAATCCAAAATCACAAGTAGCTGCGGTCAGGAAAAAATATTTATCATTATTAAGCGCAGGTATTGTAGTTGCTCTTTCGAAAACAAATTCATGCGCCCAAACATTGGGATTACCGTGACCGGTATAATTTAAAATTAATGTACCGTTATTTATGGCATCTATAATAGCCCGGTTAACATCAGGTTTTCTACGACCAAATCCCGAGATAACCGTAGGAAATTTAGATAGGTACAATTTATTGATGCTAAAGTAGTCCGGAACTCTGTCTCTGGCTAAAAGTTCCGCCTGTGAGGTATGAGTCGATCCCTCATCCTTCCGGGTTGTAAGTCCATCGTCACCAACAAGAGTAATTCTATTTCTCCAAATCCCTTTCACATTTTCATTTTCGTAAGAAATTATTTTGTCAACATAAGC
>JANQLA010000368.1 GCA_028280855.1 Melioribacteraceae bacterium | reverse complement strand
AATATAATATTTGCTAAGAAAATAGTTGTGAGGGCAAAACAATGAAAAAGGCAAAATCATTTCAGGATTTAATAGTTTGGCAAAAAGCGCATGCTTTTGTGTTATCGGTTTATAAAGCTACAAGTAAATTTCCGAAGGAAGAAATTTATGGGTTAACAAGTCAATTCAGGCGTGCGGCGGTTTCAATAGCTGCTAATATTGCCGAAGGTTTTCGAAAGTATAGCTCTAAAGAGAAAGCTCACTATCTAAATATTTCGCATTCATCTTTAGAAGAATGTCGTTACTACATAATTCTTTCAGGAGACTTGGGTTATCTTGAAAAAGATAAATTATACAATCAAATTGAAGAGGTGAGCAAACTGCTTTATTCTTATACACAGTCAATAATAAATTCAAATAATTGAGTTCTGCGTTCTGAATTCTGAGTTGTAAAATAGGGAGTTAAAAAAAGGAATAAATATGGAAATACTTGATCTGCTAATGCTCATATACGTATTCGTTCTCGCGATATTTGTCGGGTTCGAGCTTATCACTAAAGTACCGCCAACATTGCACACCCCTTTAATGTCGGGTTCCAATGCAATTTCGGGAATTACGATTGTGGGAGCTTTGTTAAGCGCCGGCGCCGAAGAATTTGCAATAAGCACTATTCTCGGGATGGTAGCATTAATCTTTGCCACAATTAACGTTGTCGGTGGTTACCTTGTTACCGACCGTATGTTAAAAATGTTCAAAAAGAAATAAGAGAGTATTATGCAAATAGTTTCTTACCTGATATACCTGATTGCCTCGGTACTTTTTATTTTTGGAATTAAAAAGCTTGGCTCGCCAAAGACAGCTCGACAAGGAAACACGCTCTCTTCTTTGGGAATGTTTTTAGCAGTCGTTATTACATTGTTTGATCAAAGGGTACTCACTTTTGAATATATAATAATAGGAATTATTGTCGGTGCTGCTATTGGCTCCGTTATGGCGCTAAAAGTTCAAATGACGGGTATGCCTCAAATGGTCGGGATACTTAACGGATTCGGGGGCGGCGCTTCAGCATTGGTCGCATTCGCGGAATATTTTTACTTAATTGATCACGCTCCGAATCTTGAGGTTTCTACATCAATAACAATAGTTCTTTCTGTTATAATTGGCGCTGTAACTTTCACTGGTTCTTTCATTGCGTTTGGTAAACTACAAGGTTTTGTAACAGGGAAGGTTGTCAAATACCCGCTTCAAAATCTAATTAACGTAATACTATTGCTTGCTGTGTTAGGAGCTGGCGTTATAGTTGTTTTAGAGCCGTTGAACACAATTAATTTATATGGTATCGTAGCGGTATCATTGATTTTGGGAGTTCTGCTGGTGCTGCCAATCGGTGGCGCAGATATGCCGGTTGCAGTTTCACTGCTTAATTCTTATTCGGGTATTGCGGCGTCAATGACGGGATTTGTACTCCAAAATAATATGTTGATTATTGCCGGTGCATTGGTGGGCGCTTCGGGAATTATACTTACTATAATTATGTGTAAAGGGATGAACCGATCGCTGATGAACGTAGTGCTCGGCGGATGGGAAGATGCGGGCTCCGGCGAAGGAGCCGGTGGAGATGGACCTAAAGGAGACGCAAAATCTGTTGATGCCGAAGAACTTGCAATGATACTGGACTCCGCTCAATCGGTTGTAATAGTGCCCGGTTACGGAATGGCAGTGGCTCAGGCTCAACATGCGGTACGTGACCTTACAAATATTCTTGAGAAGAAAAAGATCGATGTGCGGTTTGCTATCCATCCCGTTGCAGGCAGAATGCCCGGCCACATGAATGTATTGCTAGCGGAGGCGCAGGTGTCATATGATAAACTTTTCGCGCTGGAAGATATTAACGACGACTTTAACAATGTTGATGTAGCAATTATTGTCGGAGCTAACGATGTTGTAAACCCTGCTGCAAGGCATGATCAGTCGTCGCCAATTTACGGAATGCCGATACTAAACGTAGATTACGCAAAAACAGTTGTGGTTAACAAACGCTCGCTTAATGTTGGTTACGCCGGAATTCAAAACGAGTTGTTTTTCTATCCAAATACATTGATGTATTTCGGAAGTGCAAAGGAAGCAATGAATAAGCTGGTAAATGAGTTGAAGGAGCTTTAGGATATGGCTTAGCAGTACCACCGCGCTAATAGCCAAGTAACCTTCGAGGAAAAATCGAGTTACCTCGAAGGTTTTTTCGCCAGTAGCCGGAATTAAGTAACCGGTATCCAGTTCTACTTCACCAGCATCATCTTTTTAACGGTAGCATGTTTCTTGTCTGAAGCTACGGATTCGGCAACAATAGAGTACAGGTAAATACCCGAAGCCAACCTTGAAGCATTCCACACTTTTTCATGGTATCCTGCTTTTACAACTTCGTTCAGCAATACTTCTACTTCCTGACCGAGTATGTTATAGATTCTTACAAGCACCTTGCTTTCTTCGGGCAAACCAAACCTTAACGTTGTAGCCGGATTAAACGGGTTCGGGTAGTTTTGCATCAGCGTAAATTCCGACGGAACTATTTGCGTTAGTTCTTCTGTTCCCGTTAAAATTCCGTTTATCTCTACTGTAGTATCGTAATACTGATAAGTGCCGTCTGTATCTATTTGCTTTAATCTGTACGCTAAAGTACCCGGCGGCACATTCTCATCTATAAATTCGTAACTTTTAGGAGAATTGCTGTTGCCATGCCCGTTAACAAAACCAATGGTTTCCCACCCCTCGTCTTCGCTCGGGGTGACATTCCCTTGGTTCCCGGTTTTTAGCTTTTGGCTCTGTCTCTGTATTTCGAACCCGTAATTATTTATCTCTGTTGCTGTTTCCCAGTTTAATTCTACCGCATTACCTTTCACCAGCGCTGCAAATGATGTCAGCTCTACCGGCAACGCTACAACCCCGCCATCTTGCCAGGATAAAAATGGATAGCCATTATTTATAGTTCCGCTTAAATCAATATCCCAGTAATTACTGTCTGCGCCATCATCATTCGGATTTGTTTCAAAATCCCATGCTGAGGAAAGCCCTGGTGTGGAAATATCAGTAAAAGTGGCTAAAGCTTTCATTTCAGCAGTGGTTTTGCCGGTTACGCCAGTTGAAGAACCATTACCCAAACCGGTGGTTGGCTGATTAGAAGTCTGGGTATCCCAAAAGCCGTTGGTTATAGTGCCATTGAAATTCTCCCCCACGAGACCGCCTACGTCACTGTTGCCGCTTACCGAACCTGTGGAATAACTGTTGGTTATAGTATTATTGAAATTAAACCCCACTAGACCGCCTACATCGTCAACACCACTTACCGAACCGGTGGAATAACTGTTGGCTATAGTACCATTAAAATTCAACCCCACGAGACCGCCTACTAAACCTGAACCACTTACCGAACCGGTGAAATAGCTGTTGGTTATAGTAGAGCTATTCTCCCCCACTAGACCGCCTACGTTAGAGCCGCTACCAATACTTACCGAACAGGTGGAATAGCTGTTGCTTATAGTACCGCCGTCACCATTCGCGCCCACTAGACCGCCTACTAAACCTGAACCACTTACCGAACCGGTGGAATAACTGTTGGCTATAGTACCATTAAAATTCAACCCCACTAGACCGCCTACATAAAGATCTCCGGTGATATTTACGTTTATTAAACCGACATTTTTAATATCAGAACCGGTAGAGGCATATCCAAACATACCTATATTGATTGGAGAAGGTCTATTTATAAATAAACCGCTTATTGTAAAACCATCTCCGTCATAGCTGCCGGTAAAACTTGGGTTACTTCCTATGGGTGTAAGACCCGCTCCGCCGTCCCATGTAGTAATTGCGGGACTGGCGCTGCCAAGATCTATATCTGCGGTTTGCTTATAGTCTTTATCCCACTCACCCGAGTTTTGGGTTATCCAATAAAGATTTTCCCATGTTGCTATCAAGTACGGATCGCCGCTTGTGCCGCTGCCTGAGGGGGCAACCGCTGTTTGGGCTTCAATACTTACAGTGACGAATATCAGTAGAAAAAAAAACTGAACTATTTTTTGCTTCTTAAATTGTTTTAATTTTTCCGTTTTTATCTGTAATAATTGTTTCATTGTTCACCCTGGTTTGTTATTATACTTTGAGTACTTATTATAAAGTATTTTATAGTGGTTAAGTTGTCTTTCAGCAAATAACCTTTTGTACCGTTTTTGAATGCTGTTTCTTTTGTTTTTCTTTCATTGAGTTCGTTATCATCACACTGTCGCCTCCTGATATTTTGAAAGCAAATTCTTAGTTGTTTCCAACCCGTTCATCTTATTCTTATATCCGTAAAGACTATATCGGGTTTGTTTTTCATAAATTGATTCAACATAAATTCCTAAAGGTGTCAAGAACCACTTATTGACGCACATGGATTCATTACACAGGCTTAATAAACTTATGAGGTCTGCAAACGACAATTACCCTCTAAAGAACAATTGCCTATTTTTGTTAAATAAAAGAGCTTCTGGCTGTTTAGCTCAGTGTTCACAGACCATCATAAGTAAGTGGGGTATAAAACTACACCTTGTAAAGAGTAAAAATTAAATAAAATTCCAAAGTTTAAGTTCTGACATAAATGTATGATATGAAGCTAGTTAAAGACAACTAACCCGTCAACTACATAAAGATGTGATGAGTGTAAATAGGTAAATGCGAAATTGAGTTGAGAATTTTGGACTTACGATTGAGTAATGACGGCTGGTTGAATGGTATTATTGCTAAATGGTGGGGTGCATGCGTTATCCGAAATACTGTCGATGGGTTGAAGCGCTAGTCTTGAGTAAAACTCTGTCCTTCGAATTAAGTCTTGCGTGTTCTGATTTAGGAAGTTTACCAAATGGTAAACTCCATTCTTTTCCTTTTGGTTAAATGTCGTAAAGTACTGTTTCGGAATCTAATAGAGATTGAATGATAATCAATTGCTTGTATCTATTGAGGCTAAATTTGACCTTTGTACGATTTTGCAATTACTTCCGCTTTGCTGTTCACATTCAATTTGCGGTAAATACTTTTTATGTGATGGCGAACGGTATCGATTGATATATCCAGTTTATGAGCGACCAGTTTGTAACTTAACCCTTCGACCAAACCTTCAACGATTTCATTTTCCCTGTCTGAAAGCTCTGATTCTACATGTTTAGCGGGAGTAAAATATTCAACAACTTTTCTTGCTATGTTAGGCGACATTGCGGAGCCACCATTCAATACAATGTCAATAGATTCCTTAATTTTATCCAAAGAGGTATTCTTAACCAGGTAACCCGACGCCCCGTTGCACAATGACTTGAATATACTCTCCGAATTGTCATCAACAGTAAGCATAACTACCTCTACGCCGGGTATTTTTTCTTTCAGAATTTTAATGCCTTCAATTCCAGAAACTCCGGGTAAACCAATGTCGCAAATAATCAAATCAGGTTTATCTTGTTTATTAACTTCCGACAAAAACTCTTCAATTGATTCAACTGAAGTTTCGCAGCTTAAATCATTTTGAAAATTAAGATATTTTTCCAGCAAGACCTTAAGTTCTTTGTCGTCTTCTATTATTGCAATCTTTTTCATGAAGCAATATCATATACTTTTTTTTAATTAACAACGACATGAATATGTGATGTTGCATGATCTTATATTTTTATTCCGAAAACTTTTATCGAGTATCCGTCCTCACTTTTCGTTTCCAGTCTTGCGCCCATTTTCTCACTTCTCATTTTTATATTTTTCAATCCGTGGCCAATGTGATGGCTTTTCTCACAGATTCCGGCGCCGTTATCGTAAATTTCCAGTGATAAACTCCCATGTACCTGGCTAAGTTTAATAACGGAACTATCGGCTCCGGAGTGTTTAACAATATTGTTTACAGCTTCTTTCAAAATCAGGAATAAATTTTGTCTAACTTCAACCGGCAATTTTACATTCAAATCAATATCCTTTGTGATGAAATCCAGTTTAATATTTTTATCCGATAGCAAATCGTATGAAAAATCTTTCATTTTGAGTATCATACTTTCGAAAGAATCGTTTCTTGCATCAATAGACCAAACAATATCTTTCATAGTATCAATTACGCTATTACTCATTTCGCTTATCCTGGTTAAATATTTTGATCGGTTTTGGATGTCAATTCCTTCTTTAACCAACTGTGCGTGCATAGAAATTTTCGATAAAGTTGCACCGATATCATCATGCAAGTCACTGGCAATTCCAATCCTCAGCCTTTCAAGCTCTATAATTTTTGCTACCCTGTACCTGAATAAAGCGTACAGAATTGCACTTAAAACTACCAGTACTGCTAAAGCAAACCACCATGTTCGCCAGTACGGGGGAAGGACTATTATTGATAATTGATCACCTTCACGGTTCCAGACATCATCATTATTCGAGCCGATAACTCTAAATTTATATTGACCCGGGTCTAAGTTCGTATAAGTTACATTTCTTCTTCGGCCGGGCTCCGACCAGTCATCATCAAAGCCTTCAAGCATGTAACTGTACCGGTTCTTAACGGGAGAAGAAAAATCAAGCGCGGTAAATTCAATTGTTAATACGTTTTGATCATAGTTAAGCTCAATTACATTTGTTTCTGTTACAGAGTTTTTTAGTATTACTTCATCCTCGTATTCCGCACCTATACTTAACGATTTATTAAAAAGAAGTAAATCCGTTATAACAATTTGAGGAATACTTGTATTTTCTTTGATATCATCCGGGAAAAAAGAATTTAATCCGTTTAGTCCACCGAAAAAAAACTCTCCTTCTTCGGTTTTATAATAAGCATTTGTATTAAACTCATTGCCTTGCAGCCCGTCGGTCTGTTCGAAATTCTTAAAAGTTTCTTTAGCCGGGTCAAACTTTGATATGCCGAGATTTGTACTAATCCAGAGATACCCTTTATTGTCTTCCAATATGCCGTAAATAACATTATTGGGAAGTCCGTCTTCAATAGAGTAACTTTTGAATAACTGCGATTCCCTGATAAAACGATTTAATCCGCCGGTTGTGCCGATCCATAAATTCCTATTAGCATCCTCGTGAATACACTTAATAAAATTGCTGCTTATAGCACCTGTGATATCGTTCCTGTCGGCTTGCGTTACTCCCGAAATCTTAAAAGAAGAAAACGTTCCGTTGTTTCTGTCTATCAGGTTCAACCCTCCCTGATCGGTGCCAATCCACAAATTGTTAAAACTGTCTTCGAAAATTGCAGTAACTTTTTGCGGGCTTATTGATGTTGGATCGGTAGGGTCGTGAATGTAATAAGT
>JANQLA010000353.1 GCA_028280855.1 Melioribacteraceae bacterium | reverse complement strand
CATATGTTTTATCAATAAAATCTATATCAGATTGTGATAGACTTACTTCACCGGCTCTAGCATTTTCTAAAGCTTGTTCGGGATTTCTAGCGCCAACTAAAAGATGAGTTATACCCTTTCTATTGAACGTCCAGGCAAGAGTAAGCTGAGATAATGCAATTGAATGTTTTTCAGCTATCGGTATAATTTCGTTCAACATAGAATTAATTTTTTGCAAACTCTCGGGTTGAAACATAGGGTTGTTTAATCGAACGTCACCTGGATTAAAGGTTCGATCGCTGGTAATCTTACCGGTAAGCAATCCTTGCACAAGCGGAGAGTAGGCAAGTATAGCAATGTTCTTAGCAGTGCAATATCCCGTATTACCTTGCCCATCAATCTTTCTTGCAAACATACTGTATTTTTCCTGGTCGCTGGCAATATCCCCATATTTTTTCATTTGGTCAACGGTTGCATTTGAAACACCGATAGCTCTAATCTTTCCTTCATCCTTTAACTTGGAAAGTTCACCCATTGTATCTATGATTGGCGTGGTGGATTCTTGCCAGTGGGTCTGATATAAATCGATATAATCTGTTTGCAGGCGACGCAAACTGCTTTCAACTTCTTCTCTAATAGATTCAGGACCAAGGTACTTATAAACTTTATTCTTCGATTGCTCTTTAGCTGCTATACCATCATCGTCTGAGTGAAAAAATAGTTCGCCTTTGGCTAAATCCCACCTTAACCCGCATTTTGTAGCGAGCACAATTTTATCGCGCCTGTCTTTAATTGCTTTGCCTACAACTTCCTCTGAGCGACCAAAACCATAAATCGGAGCAGTATCAAGTAAGTTAATGCCTTGCTCAATGCTTGCGTGAATAGCCTTAATACTTTCATTATCATCTGCGCCACCCCACATCCATCCGCCCATCACCCATGTGCCGAGTGCAATTACAGATGCTTCGATACCTGAGTTACCTAATTTTCTGTATAACATAATTATACTCCTATTTAATCTTTATATCGTTTTCTCTACCTGCAGCCCAAATAATGCCGCCTAAAATATGTTTGGTAAAATTTTCATCTTCGTAACTTTCGTTCAGATGTCCAAGTGCGGTGTACCACGACCTTCCTCCATCAAACTCTCGGCACCATGCAACAGGATGATAGTCACCATGTTTGCCGCCTTCGTATGTCGTCTCATCAACAGTTAATAAAACGATTACATCGGAACCCGGCAGCGAATGCCAGTTGTACCATTCATCTTTCCATAACCATTTCTTCGGTAAGTGTTTTGTCGAAATGTGAGTAGAGTCCTTAACGTTAATTATGGCTTCCTGCACTTTAGGATGTTTGTCAAAATAAGCTCCGACCAATTCACCAAACCAGGGCCAATCATATTCAGTTGCACTAGCCGAATGTATACCAACAAAACCTTTTCCACTCTGTACAAAGTGTTTTAATGCTTCCCTGCCTTCATCATCCAATACATTTTTCGAAGTGCTCAAAAATACAATCACATTGTATTTGTTGAGTTGAGGCCATCGAAAAATAGTCGAGTCCTCGCTATGGCTTACATTTATAGGATAATCTGCAGAAAATTTTTTAATCGCTTCGGCTCCGTTAACTCTTGACTCATGGACAAAGCCTGCTGCTTTTGTATAGATAAGAACTTCAATGGTATCACGGTTTGCATTAGTTGTTGCTCCTATGTTCAAGAGCGTGAATACTAATATTAATTGAATAACGATTTTCATTATTATTTCTTCCTAAATAATATTACCTGTTACTACATTCGCTATTTTAACTAACGCCGTGTCAACAATATAAGTCATTCCGAATTCGCGCCTCCCAAAGAACGAAGTACGGTGAGGAAGTATTTCGGAATCTTAAGAGATGCTGAAAACAAGCTTGCCTACTGTAAGCAGGCTCAGCATATCAATTCGACACGATAAATTTAACGTGACGTAGTAGTATTAATTTCGCCCTTACAGGGCTTACTTATTTTATTTTTAATTTTCGGAGGCGCTGCCTCCTCTAAATTATATCACCCCTTCGGGGTTTTTAATATCTTCTACAATAATATTATCATTTTTTAAATTACTCTAACACCAAAAAGCGCTGTAAGCGCGAATGAATATACCTGAGGGCAAAGCCCTCAGTAGATATCCTGATTATAATTTTAAGTGCTGAAAGCGCGGAATAAATAATCATCGTTTTCGCTAATCAATTCTTCATTTAAATCCATAAATATCTCTCATCATATTCTACACTATATTTCTTTAGTAACCCTATGAATTCATCTTCGAACGAATGCTTTCTGTGATGTTCCTTTTGATTATATATGTACTTCTTAACCTTTTCAACACCAGATTGACTTACTGAAAATGCACCATATCCGCTATGCCAATAAAAATCCTTATAACATTCATCCTTGTGCTTAATCCATTTAGATGATCTCTTTTTTACCTCCTCAACAACATCGCATAGCGCTATAGTTTTAGAAAGTCTAAACAAGCTATGTACATGATCCGAAGTACCGTTTATTGCAATACTCGGCGAATCAAGTTCCCTGAAAACTGATGCAATGTAGGGATATAATTCAGGTTCAATGTTTTCTTGTATCATTGGCTTCCGATGCTTTGTTCCAAATGTAAGATGAATATAAATTTGCGCAAGACTACTTGCCATTTGTTCGCCCTCCAAATATGTTGTTATTTAATTCGTCCTTACATGGCTTATTTATTCTATGTTCAATTTGCTGAAGTGCCGCCTCCTCTTAATTATTTCACCCCTTCGAGGTATTTAATATCTTCTTCAAAAATACTGTCATTTTTTATCTTACTCTCACACCGAAAAGCGCTGTAAGCGCGAATGAATATACCTGAGGGCAACGCCCTCAGTAGATATCCTAACCATAATTTTAAGCACTGTAGGCGCGGAATAAATTAACGTTCTCCAATATCTACTTTCACTGTATAAACCTGTGCAACGTTTGATTTGTCGGAGCTAAAAAGAACATACTTACCGTCGGGACTAAAATGAGGATGAGGATGCGATCGCTGCCCTTTCCAGCTTGATCCGTGTTCAAAAAGGATTTCCTTTTTCACAATTTTTCTATCCTTCAAGGAAAATAAAACTATGTAAGGACCATCGTGATGATCAGCTACCCAATGCCGGTTATTTTTGAACAACTGAGAATGCGCTGCCCAAACCGGCGCGGGCATCATGAAGTTGTCTTTGCCATCGATGGTTGTACTTCCCAGGAATGCTTCGCCTTCATTCTCTCCAAACCTGTAACGCGCTGAGTAGCCAATTCGTTTTCCATCGGGATACCAAAACTCATGTGTACGGTGAAGTCCGAATTCCTGCAGTCCAACAGGCCCGCCGTCTGTTCCGTGGATATTGTTCCACCAAATGCGAATCGGTGCGTTACCAACAATACCCGGTGCCCCTTCGCGGTAAACGTGCTGCCAGCAATATGAGATAAGTGTAGGATCAACAGGATTGCATTGAACGTGCCCTATCTTAAATCCTAAGTCAGGTGAGATCTGTTTTACTTCCTTAGTTGTTAAATCCAATCTAAAAAGTGCGTAAGGACCTGTACTGTTATTTTCGGTAAAGCCGGGATTTTTATTTGCACCGTAAACAATATACTTTGCATCGCATGTAACCGAAAAAGATGTAATGTAGATTTCGCCGTAGTCAAAAACGCTTTGTACTTCATACGTTTCGGTATTCAGTTCCTTGAATTCATCGCCAGCACGAAACCATAGCTTTTTAAATTGCGGAAGATGCCACACACGAACGTGCAGCTCGTCCTCGTCAGTCATTTTTACTATATCGCCGGAAATTAAATTCAATTTATACAGGTTGACCGATCCGCCTCTATCAGAGTATATTATAGCGTTGAGATCATCAATGAAGGATTCAATGTTAAAGTAGAGATGCCAGTTTTCACCAAGTGAAGTCCAGCGTGTTATTTGATAACCGGTTTGTTCATCAGCCCAGGTTTCTTTTTCGGAATTATATATTTCGCCGACTTCCACTGACTCTTTCAATTCATTTGTCGGCTCGTACTTAACTGTCCAGCGTACCCATTGCTCTTTACCGCCGCTAGGAAATTCAACCGGCTCAAATTTTAATTTTTCTGCATAAGCTACCGCGGAGCTATCAAGAGATTTATAGCCGGAAGACTTACCTATTTTTTGATCTTTAACAGCCCCTGAAGTATCAACCAATAATAATAATTTCACATTTCCTTGTTGACCAAGTTGAACTGATCTCGCAGGGTAAACCGGGTAAACTTCTTCAGCTAATTTTAATTCAACATCAACAACTTTTTCAGCAGAGCAGGAAATAAAAAACAGGAAAACCGCAGGTAAAAAATATTTTTTCATAGTTACTCCAATCTATTATCTGCCCATCCATCCACCGTCAACTGTAAGAACTGTACCGTTAACATACTTTGCCGCATCAGATGAAAGGTAAACCGCAGCGCCCATAAAATCTTTCGGCTCGCCCCATCGACCGGTTGGTATACGTTCTAAAATTTGACGATTGCGTGTTTCGTCATCCTGTAGCGCCTGCGTATTATCAGTTCTGATATAACCCGGGGCAATTGCGTTTACATTTATTCCTTCACTTGCCCACTCGTTCGCAAACGACATTGTAATTTGTTTTACGGCGCCTTTGCTTGCTGCGTAGGCTGGAATGGTAATGCCGCCGGTAAACGATATCAATGAAGCAGTAAAAATTATTTTCCCGTATTTGCGCTTTAGCATTTCTTTGCCGATCTCGCGGGTAAGAATAAACTGCGCGTTTAAGTTGACTTCAATCACTTTATCCCAATATTCATCGGGATATTCAGCTATAGGTTTGCGTAGTATTATCCCGGCGTTATTAATTAGTATATCAATTTGCGGGTGAACAGATTTAACTTTATTGATAAAGCCGTACAAGCTTTCTCTATTAGAAAAGTCGCATTGATATGCATAGAACCTCTTTCCTAAGTTATTCACTTCGTTTGCAATGTCGCTGCCTTCTAATTCCAAAGAAGCGCTAACGCCGATGATATCTGCTCCCGCTTCTGCAAGCCCGATTGCCATAGCTTTGCCAATACCGCGTTTACAACCTGTAACTAAAGCTGTTTTTCCATCTAACTTAAATTGATCTAAAATCATGACTGCTCCTCTTAAAGCTTTAGCCACGAAGCCACTAAGGTACAAAGGAAATTTTACTTAGAAACCTAGAATTTTTCTTTTATAAATATCGCCCTTCTTCGTGCCTCCGTGACTTCGTGGCAAAAAAATTATTTAAGGTTTTTCATCCGTATCCAGTCCATATCATCGAACTCCTGGTTTTCACCGCCCATTGCCCAAATAAAAGCATAGTTCCTTGAACCGCATCCCGAATGCATTGACCAGCTTGTCGACAATACGGCTTGCCTGTCTCGTATTATCACGTGACGCGTCTCTTCGGGCGAGCCAAGCAGGTGTAGCACAATGGACTCTTTGTCCAAACCGAAATACATATATACTTCCGAACGTCTTTGGTGTGTATGCGCCGGCATAGTGTTCCACACGCTTCCTTCGTCCAATTCTGTTAATCCCATAACTAATTGGCACGTATCCATCGTACCCGGATGAATATATTTAAATATTGTCCGCTTGTTTGCTTCTTTCGTCGATCCCAATTTAACGGGCGTTGCATCCAATGCTGTGATATGTTTTACAGGATAATCTGTATGCGCAGGATAACTAACGAAATAATATTGCGCCGGGTTTTTGCTGCTTGTACTTTTGAACTCAATTTTTTTCGCGCCTCGCCCAACGTACAAAGCATCGCGGGAATTCAACAAATATTTTTTCCTGTCAATTATTATTTCCCCTTTACCGCCTATATTAATAATCCCGACTTCCCTTCGTTCTGTAAAATACTTCGCTGCCATTTCTTTTTTACTAGCGCTTAGCATTAACGACTTTGTTGTTGGAACCGCTGAACCAGTAATTGATCTGTCAATGTCGGAATAAACCATTGGGACTTTATTCTTCTGGAAAAGGTTTTCAATTAGAAATGATTCGCGCAACTCATTTGTCGTCATTCTCTTAAAGCCGTTTGCGTCCGGCGAATATCTTACATCCATTAATCGTCCTCCGAATAATTTTCTATTTTTTATTTACATTTATTGAAATCAATTTTCCCGCCGGTAAATTAAATTTTACTCTTGTCCCGGGCTGTGTAAAATCAAATTCTTTTGTATCAATCACGCTACCGTTATCCGTTATTTGAAAATTGTACCTGCCTTTTTGCAATTGCCATAATCGCAGAGTAACATTATAGTCTTCCAATGAGTGGGAGTAAACGTCAATGCCAACGTTTTTATTTCCTGTCTCTTTAACAAGCGCGGTAAAATCGTTGTCCGTATTTTCCCACGAAACATAGTAGTAAGGCGAACTGCCTTCAGTATTGCCGTCGCCCGTTATCATTGCTTTTAAATGCCTTGCTCCGAATGTTCTAACCCTGTCTGTGAATAAAACCAATTCTGTTCGCAGCGGCTTATTATACCTGATGTCTTCCAGGAGCAATTCAAGTTCGTCTTCTATGTTTTTTATCTTTCCGGTAAGCTGGTATCTTACATACGGCGATCCGGCTACTTTTAATAACGAATCGTAGCTACTATCGCCAACAATATTTCGCCAGGTTCCTACAACACTCCAAAAAGCTCTGTCCATTGCCAAAATCTTTGCTGCCAGTTTTTACTTCCTCGTTCATATTCCTTCTTGTAAAATGTTGTGTCTGCTCTATACAAATCATTAACCATTTCGAGTGACAGAGTAATAGGCTTAAGTAAACTTTCGTCGCCTGTCAGAGTATAAGTAAAAAGAAGCTGATCTAGAATCATTGTTCCAGGGCGTCGTTCCCAGTCGAAATAAGGCCAAAACATGTTCGCCTCATACCAGTTAGGTTCATCTCCGTTCAGGGCATCATCGTACCATCTCATTGATGCAGGCATTACACCTTTCGGTTTTCCTTTATCGGTTCGCATTGATGCATTCAGCCATGACTTGGACCATTCGTATAAAGGCTTTATATATTTTTGATTTCGCGTTGCCCATGCAAGGTAACGAACCGCTTTAACTGCCCGTGCATTATAGTCAAGATCACGATTACGGGGAGGTCTTTCATCTACTTCCGTTGAGCTATACCAGGCTGACTTAAAAAATCGTCTTCCATTCTCATTAACACCTGTCCACAGGTTTTCAAAATAATCTGCTGAATAAACCAGTCTCTTCAAATACGTGGAATCATCATCGACAAGTATAAGTTCCGGTGTTGAATCCGCAATAAACTCGGATGAATGCTCAACATCAATCGGTTTTTTCGAATAACCTTTATATACTTTTGGGTCGTTCCAAACCGCATCCGCAATGTTTTTCCAACCAGTTATAGCATTATCGTGACCAAGTAGAATGAAAGAGGTCCACCATCTTAATATCTCAACGTCGTCACCTATCTTCCCTCCTATTTCACCGTTTGGCGCCTGCTTTCTATTAACCCACCAATCTATTTCGGAACTAAGTCGGCAGA
>JANQLA010000313.1 GCA_028280855.1 Melioribacteraceae bacterium | reverse complement strand
TAATTAAAGGTTCTGTTTCATCACTCTACGGTTCGGGCGCGACGGGCGGGGTTCTGAATATTCTAACTAAAGGCGGAACATACTCCGATGAGCTTTATTTCGGCGGGTCGTTTCATTCGTCATACAACAGTGTTAACAAAGGATCAAAAGGCAGCGTCAGCATAAATGCTTCATCAGATAATTGGTTTGCAAAAGTAAGTTCTTCATTACGCTATGGCGATGATGTAGAAACTCCGGACGGAATTCTTGATAACAGTCAATTCAGGGATAACAATATTTCGGCTTCGATCGGTGTTATGCCCGTTGAAAACCATGAAATTAAACTTTCGGCGCAACGCTTTAAAGCTACCGATGTCGGCATTCCCGGGGGAGAGCCGTTCCCCGGACAATCGACAGCAACTTATAAGGAAGCAAGCAGAGAGATGTATTCGGTTACTTATTCAATTAACTCGTTATTCAAACCCATGAGTAATCTTAGCGTAAAATATTTTTACCAGGAAATCTTTCGTGACGTCGAAATAATCCCAAACCCAAACGTTATTGTTAACCCTTCGGCGGCTCACAAAATACACGGAGTACAGCTTCAAACAAATTGGGTGTTGAATCAAAATAATTTTCTGATTGCCGGAATCGACTTTTGGCAGCGCGAATATGACGGCAAGAGAGAACGCACTATCAAACCGAAAAAACAAATAATTACCGATTTACCATTACCGAATTCTAAATTTGTTAGCCTGGGATTTTTTGCACAAAACGAATTAAAACTAAGCGATGATTTTAAGTTTACGCTTGGAGGAAGAATTGACCGGATAAACATATCGAACAACGCATCGTATAATCCTGTGTCGATTGTATCAACGAACCCATCGGTACCGAACCCAAGCTATGTGCAGACGCTGGTTTGGGACGAAAATGAATCCGACGAAATTTCCTGGAGCGCGAATATTGCTTCAATGTATAGCTTAACAAAATCAGTTGATTTTACTTTAAATATTGCCCGTTCGTTTCGTTCTCCATCGCTTGAAGAGAGATACCAGTTTATTGAACTTGGCGGTACGACTTTTAAAGGCGATCCTGGGCTGAATCCCGAAAAAGGTTGGTTTGTCGACGCCGGCTTTCGTTACTGGGGCAATAACTTTACTTTAAGGGGCAATGCGTTTGTTAATTTGTTCAACGATCTGGTAGTTGACGAAAAAGTAAACGATGCAACATTTATTAAAACAAATGTAGGCGAAGCTCGTTTGTACGGTTTTGAAGTTAGCTCGGAAGCGAAATTTATTTGGGACATAATTTTATTCGGCAATGCTTCATATGTGCGCGGCGAAGATACCGGAAACGAAGAAGATCTTCCGCAAATACCTCCGTTAAACGGAATAATAGGTATTAAAAGGTCATTAGAGAACATCCTGGAGTTGCAGGCTAATGTTATGTTTACGGGTGATCAGGCTAAAGTTGCAAATGCCGAAAGTACTACCGGCGGATATGCTGTTTACAGTTTGAGTTTATCAAGCGCACCGTTATCACTTGGATTTGCGTCTTTTACCATTCACAGTGGAATTGAAAATATTTTTGACAGGGCTTACAGGAATCATTTATCTACATACCGTGGAATAACAAGACTGGAGCCGGGCAGAAACATTTTTGTTAAAGTTAACCTGGAGTGGTAAAATTTGTTGTTGAAGCAAAGTATTCGGAAAGTTGAATGATCTGGTTCCTGTTAGCATTTACGTCTGCGCTTTTTTCAGGGCTTGCCGCTGTCATGCAAAAAAAAGTTTTATTCAAAGATGATGCGCTTCATTTTTCGTTTAAACTTGCCGTCTTCAATTTAATTTTTTCAGTTCCGTTTTTCTTTTTATTGGATCTTAGCGCGCTCGACTTTACTGCACTTCTGATTCTTTACATAAAAACTATCCTGGCATCTTTAGCTTTTCTAAACGTTATGTTAACTCTTAAAAACCTGGATATTAGCGGCTCGCTTCCAATGATGGCTTTAACACCCGGATTAGTAGCGATATTTGCTTTTTTTATTATTGGCGATTCCTTGAGTTATGTAGAGATAGCAGGAATAATATTATTACTGACGGGTACGTATGTGTTGGAATTGCAGCACAAAGAGAACTTATTTGCTCCATTTACAATTTTCATTAAATCGAAGAAACATCATTACATTCTCTTTGCTTTGTTGCTTTTTACAGCTACGGCTATTTTAGACCGGCTGCTTCTGGTAAAACTTAATATGCAGCCGTTAACACTCATCCCGTTTCAGCATCTTTTCTTTGCTATTAATTTCGCGTTGATACTTGTCCTTAAATCGAAGAATCCTTTGCAGGTTTTAATGAATTCCGACAAGTCGTTGTTCAAATGGATTATTGTTATCTCCATAATTACGATAGCATATCGCTGGACAAATATCGAAGCGATAAAACTTGCGCCCGTAGCACTGGTGCTTTCAATCAAACGCACATCTGTATTTTTTGCTGCATCAATCGGCGGGAAAATTTTTAACGAAGCTCACCTAATACGCCGGATCATATCTGCTGTAATAATTATTGGCGGGGCAATGCTAATTATAAACGCGTAATTGTTGTCTTACCCGTACAAATTTCCGAACAGAACTAGACACTTTTATTTTAGAAAGAATGCTCACCAGGCATTTGAATTAATGTATCCAGCTATTTGAACGGTGAAAAACATCGTTTTTAATTCATTTTCAACTTGGCACGCATACTGCAAATAGATGAGCAGAATTTATTCACACAAATATGGAGATCATCATGAAGAAGTTATTTTTGGTTCTATTCGCAGCATTTTTATTTACGGGTTTCAATGCCTTTGCTCAAACAAAAAAGCCAAAGGTTACCAAGAAGCAAATCAACCAGCACAAACGGATTACACAAGGTATTAAATCAGGCGAATTAACACGCATTGAAGCAAAACGGTTAATGAAGCAGGAAAGAAAACTGCAGAAACATAAAGTGATAGCAAAATCCGACGGTGTTGTTACGCGTAAGGAAAGAGCAAGATTAAATGCTGAAGCAAACAGGCTTAGTAAAAAGATTTATATCCAAAAACACGATAGACAAAAAAGAAGATGAACATTCTCCCCCTGTTGATGCAGTAGAACCTCCCAAGGTGCCCCCGAGCAATCGGGGGTTTTCTTATTTGATCAAAAGCATCTTCTTTACTTCCGCAAAATCACCTGCCTGAAGTTTATAGAAATACATTCCGTTTGGAAGATTGCTTGCGTCAAATTCAACCTGGTATGTTCCGGACGCTTGTAATTTATTTACCAATTGGGAAACTTCGTTACCGAGGATGTCGTAAATGCGCAATAAAACGTGTTCTGAATTCTGAGTTCCGAGTTCTGATTTTGAAATTGCATACTCAATCGTTGTGGTCGGATTAAACGGATTGGGGTAATTTTGCGACAGGTGAAACTCTTCCAGCAATTGCTCGTCATTTACTGATGTAATTGTTGCATCAACTTCTGCTGTTAAGCTGTAATATTCGTATGTACCGTCGGTATCAATTTGTTTCAAACGGTACTTTAAATTTCCTACCGGCGCGTTCTCGTCTATAAATTCATAACTCTTAGGCGAGTTGCTGTTGCCATGTCCCTGCACAAAACCTATGGTTTCCCATTCTGTGTTCAGAGTTCCGTTTTCTGACTGCTGCCTTTCTATCTCAAATCCATAGTTATTAACTTCCGTAGCGGTTTCCCAATTAAGCTGCACTGAATTGCCGTTTGCTTGCGCTGTGAATGATGTTAACTCAACCGGAACAGGCGCCGTGCCTTGTACTCTTATATTATCAATTAAGATTTCTTCATCACCGCCATCCGTTTCACACACTATTCGTATAGAAAGTGAATTACCCGTACCCGGGATGGCAAAAGTATAATCGTCAAATGAACCGGTACTTAACACAACAATTCCTGCCCCGTTCTGTGAAAGATCGGTAGAAGTACCTGAGCCCCTGAACTCAGCTAGAAGTGTATAGCTGCCGACAGAAAATGCCGTTGAAGTACCCGGATGTGAAGTTATGTCGCCATCAAAAGCATAATAAATTCGAATATAATCGGTAGCTTCATACCGTAATGACCTGCCCTGAGTTAAAGCAATAACAAGCTGAAGATCAGTGTAATCTGTTACTGTAACGTTATTAAATGTTATAATACCCAAATCGTCAGTCCGTGAGTTACCTGTATCATCGATATCATCGCCTCCCCAGAAAAATTGGTCTCCTGTGCCGTCATCGTGTATGTTGGCTGGAACACCGCTATTAATATGATATGTTACGCCAACGCCCGTACCACCCGTTACATTGCTAATTCTGTCAAAATAGTTACTAAATCCGTTAGAAAAATCGTCGGCGGTATAACCTAATTCGTCAACTGTTCCTTCAAAGCTTTCATACTCGACGGTAGTCTGCCCAAGTAAATTATGATTTAGTAATATTAAAAATATTGTGATTAAGATTAAGCAACGTGTTAGATCTTTCACGGTAAGCTCCTAGTCTTAAATTGAAAATTTTGGGGAATATTGGAGCTGAAATATATATGCAGGCGTATACCGAAGCGGCTACCTGGGGGCAACTCAACGGGTAACTTCAGCAATTTCAGGAAATTATTTTCCGGAAATAATATCGATTAAACCAATTTTGTA
>JANQLA010000301.1 GCA_028280855.1 Melioribacteraceae bacterium | reverse complement strand
GTTTAGATTGTTTACCTAATGAGAAACATTCGTCAAAGAGAAGTTCAATTTGCAAACGTTTTGTCTATATTCTTCTTCTTATTTTGGATTGCTCACTTTGCACACTGGCTCGCGTGCGGCTGGCTTGCACTCAGGGGTATCGATACAAACATCTCGATTTTTGACAACTATGTTAAATCGCTTTACTGGACGGTAACGACCATTACTACTGTAGGATACGGCGATATAACACCCACCAGCACATGGCAGACATTGTATGCCATGTTAGTGGAAGTAGCAGGTGTTGGTGCATACGGATACTTGATTGGTAAACTTGCTACTCATTTGAATAAACGAGACCCGGCGAAAAATAAATACCTGATGAATCTGGAGAACTTATTAACTTTAATAAAGTTAAGAAAGATACCCAAGCATTTACAGAAACGTCTGCGTGAATACTACGCTTACAGCTACCGGCAGAAGCACGGTTTTGATGAATCGAAGTTTTTAGAAGGTTTACCTGACAGCCTAAAAAGCGAGTTAAGTATCTCTCTTAAAAAAGAAGCAATTGAGAAAATCCCGTTGTTTGAACAACAGAATGAGGATTTCCTTGAAGAAGTGGCAGTTCACCTTAAACCGCTTGTGTCTACTCCCGGAGACTATATTTTTAAGGAAGGAGACGAAGGTAAAAATGTTTACTTTCTTATTTCGGGTGAATTGGAAGTGCTCTCGGGAGTCGAAGAGAAAATAGTATCTATTTTACACGAAGGTGATTTTTTCGGTGAGATAGCCCTATTTAAAAATGTTCCCCGCACAGCTTCTGTTAAAGCAGTAACTTACTGTGATTTATATACTCTTGCGAAAGCGCGCTTTGACTACGTCCTGAATAAATATCCCGATATTAAAAAAGTAGTTATGGATGTTGCTGAATCTAGAAGTATTCTGCACTGAAACGAAAATTATGAGGACAAGGAGTGAATGAAATTCTTTTACGAACAGGCGGGGCATCTGCACATTTCGTAAATTTCATCGTATCCGTAATCAATTGTAAGTTCTTCACCTTTTTGTATATCCCTGGCCGAAACAAGGTTTAAGCTATCTTTATCTCTACTTAATACTTCGCAGTTAGGTTCGCAACTGTGATTAATGTACTTAATTTTTATCGTGTTTACAGTGTCAATATAGTAGCGACCGTTCCAAAAGATATAAACGTTGTTCTCTTCTTCTTCACGTCGTTCACATTCCTTACCGGTTATTGTTTCGCCTTTGATTATCATTACCAACTCATCGGCCGGAATTGGTTTCGATGCGAATATACCTTTTCCTTCTATAAGGGAGCTTTTTACGACTACAGTGTTTTCCCGGCTACGCTCATACTTTTTCATTGAGTAACGCTTTCAATTTCTCTCAAACATCTTTGCAATATTAAATCCGCAAGGGAGCCGTTGAAGATGGGGTAGCTGTATTTATATTCAGGATCTTGTGAAACAGCGTTGTAGGTAAAGTCTTTGAGTACATTGTTCTCACGGTCGTAGTAGATAACCTCTCTGAGTGAATATTTACGAAGTTTTTTATTAAGCAAATAATAAGTTTTCGTTTTATAAACTTTTCTGTCAACAGCTTCTATCTCAAGTGGTTCAGCGTGGCTTTCAAGAGCCCACACGTAAATGTCATCCCCGGTAAAACTGTTTATTTCGGAAAGGTCTATATAAACAAGTTTACCCTCATAGGAAATTGGTACCCACGTTGAGTCGATGTTTTGAGCATACATTCCTTTATTACAAAACAGGCCAGTACAGAATACGAGAATGTAAAGAATATAAATATATTTAAGCATAGCAACGCTAAAAAGAATTGATAAAACAAATCGCGGAAAGGGAGGGATTCGAACCCTCGGATCCCAAAATGAGATCAACGGTTTTCGAGACCGTTTTCCAATCCTTTAATTACAATAACTTACACGAACGTGATTACTTTTTTGATTACCAATCAGTGACTTAAAGAACCGTGATCGTGCTTTTATAATGAAAAAAGCTCCGACAGTCGAACCAGGTCACCACAACCTATTAACCATCAAAGCTTTTTTCGCAATAAAAATTATGTCTTTATGTGGTGTTCGGTTCGTTCGAAATAAATTTTATTTGATGTTATACTTTTTCTTTATCTTTTCCAAATATTCATCGATGGCGCGTCTAACAAACTCACTCTTATTCATATCGATTTTCTTTGTGACTTTCTCAACTTCTTTTAGTTGAAGATCGCTTAAATAATAATTCACTCTTTTCATATATTCTAAAATACATAAATTATACACAAAGTCAAGTATTTTGGCGAACTTACATTCTCGTAAATTTGATTGGCATTTTTTTTATTAACACTTTCAAGGAACCAGTTACTTCACTAGGGAAATTTGCAATCTGAAATTTATAATCGATATTAAAACTTTTGGCAGACTTGAATGAATTAAATACAATATAAAGTGGGTCGAGTTCAATTGCCCGATTATGCTTTAGATAACGCACTTTTAAGTCTACATCATGGCTCTTAGATTTATTAATTGAGAATCCACTGACATTAGGCGGATTTTGAGAAGAAGGTCCAAGATTTAAGCTACTTAAAAGACTGCTATCAATTAAAGGATTGCGAGGGTATAAATCAGGGGGACTTGGCTCAGAAAGTCGATTCTCTAATTCCCACTTGTCAAGAACAATAAATCCGTTTGGAAAATGAAGATTCACATCAATATTTTCTGCAGGAACTGATCCGAGATTTTGTAAAACTAAGTTCGCTTTGAAACCATAATTTCTTAAGTTTTCAAGCTTATACTTAAAAATAAGGTATTTTTTATAACCCAAATAAAAATTGTCCAGTTTCTTGTTGTATTCTTTATTATCAATATTCATTGGATTAAAAGAACTTATAAGACTTTTGTGTAATGTTACAATTGAATCATATTCAGTATTTGAGTCTTCTGCCTCCTCAATGGGTTTTAGATTGCTATCAAGGTGGGGATTTGATTCTTTTACTTTTTCTAGCTCCTCATACAATTCCGCTTTCTTAAAAGGCTCTGATGGTTCCTTAAGATTAACGATAATTTCTTTTTTATTATTGTGCCAGTATAAATCAACTTCTGGCAAATTTTGACTTAACTCGTCAATCTGTTTTTCTAATAGCTTAATCTTTTTTTCTTCATTCGATAATTCCGGGGTTAATAAGAAAGATTCTGGTAATGAATAAGAATCAATTTCTAACATACGTGCTTTTAGCTTCATGACTGTATCAAAAGTTAAAATTCCCACTTTTCCCTTTGAATGATGACGAAACTTTAAGGCGGCTGCTAATAATCTATCGTCCTTTATCAATGGATCCAAATTAAATTCACTAAAAAAAGTATCTACTGGTTCATTCAACTCTATCAAAAGAGATGTATCGTTGCTCAACTTGAATTCACTTGACAGATTATCTGTAGTAAACTCATCTATTTTATTGATTGCTTTTATTGCTCTTTTGCGTCTCTTATTATTACTATAATCGATCTTGAATTTGTCTAGCTCTCTAATTAATGTAGATGTGAATATAAAGCGGATGTTTTTACTGTTAAAGATTGGCTGCCAATTATCAATTTCGAAAAAGTTGTAATGCAATAAAATGTTCGTATCTAAGAAAATATTTAACTTTATATCTGTATTCATTTCAAGCCTCTAGCAGCAATTAATTTCGTTTCTTACTAATTAAATAATATTGAACACAAAATTTACCTTCTCCTTGAATCCCTTCGCGATCTTATATGTTTGGATTTATTACCTGATTGTTCCTTTGAGCTTATTGATGTCCCATAGTAAAAAGAAGGGATTATTTCTTTTACTAAACAAGTAGAGAAGGAGTAAACCAATAGAAATATTAAAAGTGATTTAAGAGAAAAGATATCTTGAGGTTTTTCACCTTTCCAAAGTCTTTTTATAACCACCACTAAAATCGGAACCGAAGTAAATAAAAATAAATGTCCGAAATTGAAGACTCTTGCACTGGTAAATAAAAAGAAAACTACAACTATGAAGAAATAAATTAAGTAAACTGCCAGCCATTGAGTTGATGTGAGTCTTATTTTTTTATTAGAATTGATTAATCGTTTCTTCAAATAGAAATATCCAAATATAGGTGTAGTTAGAATCGATAGTAAATATCCATGAAGGAATGATCTGTGTTTTACCTTATACCATATCCCAACGAGGACACAAATAAACAAATAGACTAATACAGCTGAAGCAACTTCTTTTGACATTCTATATATAAGTTCTTTTGTATTCGTCTACGGATGATATAGGAGATTCCGGAACTAACTTAAATTTCACTTTCAACTTAAAGAAGTGTTAAGGCTAATGCAATGATTTTATGTTTCAAATTGAAAAATTTTTCAACGGTTTTTTACCCCATACACCTTTAGCACAAGGGGGTGGTGTGGCAGGCAGGTGACGCGCTCACATTGCACAACAAATTTTCAAAAAGTGCCTAGTTTTTAATTTTGCTTAACAAATAGAATACAAGATTAATTGTCTTTATTAATATTAAGTTTTCTTCCTTTACGGGCTTCCTCTGATTCAGTGAGTCCCTGGTTAATCTTCTGCGCTATCGAATCCAAACTTATATTTGATTCAATGCCATGCGTTTCACTGATCGTGATTCGTTTCGATGGATTCATATTAAGCGAATCTCTAAAACTTTCTAAAACCCGATTTGCATTGGATAAGTCTTTTTTATCTAAGGACATATCTAAAACTTTCTTCTGGTTTTTGATCACAAATTCAGGTGTAACACCTTCTTTTTCAAATAGTGCTTCAATTTCTTCGACTAACATATCTTGCACCACCTTTCTTTTTAATAATCTTTTTACTGTTGCTTCGGGGATTTTCTCGTTTCTCTTGTATACATTACAAGCTTTTTTATAATCTATATTATTGTTAATGAGCATTTTAGCCCAAACTTTAACAAAGCGCCTTATCCTGCCACTTACATAGTTAGTTTCACTGTATATTTTTAATTTGCCCCTAGCCATTGTTATTCTCAAAAATGAGAAAATTATATAGTATTTTCATACCAGTTGTCAGTTGAGATATTTGAATGATTAGCTTTATTGTGACGTGTAACAGACTCAAACTTATGGAGATGTGGGATATATCTAATAGCAACTTTACCTATATTACCGTTCCTGCACTTGCCTATAATAAGCTCTAGGTATTCTTCTTTATTGAGAATTTGACCATCACAGGTATTGTATGAAGCCCCACTTTCAAAGGGATTCAGTCCATAATAATCAGGACGATAAAGAAACATTACAAGTTTTGAATCTTGTTCAATAGAACCAGATTCCCTCAAGTCTGAAAGCTGCGGTCTTCTATCGATCCTTTTTTCACATTCTCTGTTCAATTGGCTTAGTATAACAATTGGTAAAGAGGTTTCTTTAGCCAATTCTCTAAAATCATTTGTCAGTTTACCGATTTCAAGATCATATCTGTTTTTGTTATTTTCAATCTGTATCAGTGTTAAGTAGTCTATAAATATGATATCAGTAGAATGTTTAATTAGATATCTACGAATAGTCGATTTAATCTTCTCAATAGTTTGATTACCATCGTCTTCAATAAAATAATTTTCTTTACAGATAATCTTAGCTTTTTTATTTATTGATTGTAGTTCGGTATCAGTCAAATTACCAGTCTCGATTTTTTTACTATCGATATCAGTTAATGCTGATAAGTCTTTAATCATCAGTTGGTCTGTAGTCATCTCGATAGAAATGATTAAAGGTTTATATCCTTTATCAACCAGATTACGTTTCAGTTGCAACATAAATGATGTTTTACCCATACCGGGGCGAGCAGCGATAGTAGTTAAGTGTGCTTTAGGAATGCCGATTACGGCGTTATCAAGTCTTTCAAAACCGGTAGGCAGGTAGTCAGTGTGTTTACCCTCCCTAATGTTCTTTATATCATTTAACAGATCATATACTTTCTCTTCATTACTTCTGACGTCTCTTCGGTAATTCTCGAATTTATTTAATATTACCTGATCCACCGTTTCACGAATTGACTCAGCGTATTCCAAACCAATTAATTTTCTTTTTTCAATTTGGTTTAGACTTGTTTTAATCAATCGTTCAATAGAGTCCTCAAGTAGCTTGTAAATAATCTGAATATTGAGGCATACTTCAGCAGAAGAAATATTTTTAGTAAAATGATTTTTTGTATCGATAGAATAATTTTTCAATATCATTTCATTAAAAACTTCGTGTGTAGTGGGGCAGTCTCTTTCCACATAATATTCCATAATCGTATCGTAGATTAATCGATTATGAGGGTTTACAAATAAATCGTCTACATTAGGATTAAAATCATAAACCTCGTAGAAATAAGTTTTACTTGTAAGTAGAGAATTCAGCACTTGTGATTCGAGTTTATTTCTGTCATCATTATTTAACATTATTTCTCCTATAGCATTTGATGTGAAGCAGGAATTGGATTAACTGTGTTGCTTCTATTTTTAAATCCATTATTCTTGACAGCATAATTGTTCTTTGCTGTTTCCAAGTTCATAAACTTTTCTAATCCTCTTTGAAGAAAGTCTTTTAGAATCCATTTGTGATCAAAATAATATTCATCTGATTCGATTATAAGTTTGTAGTTGTCAATACTTCGTAATATTTCTTTTGCTGAATGTTCTTTAAGACATCCATTAATCTTTCTTTTAATTTTATCTGTAAGGTTTTTATGTGAAATTATCTCTTTACTATTCCAATGATCAAAAACGGTATATATATTATTATTCTTATTCTTATTCTTATTCTGTAGCGTAACGTTGCGTAACTGTTGCGCAACAGCCTTTGTTTTTAAGCTGTTTTCCCTGTTTTTATTCCTGGACTCATCGTCTTTTTCTTCGACTTTTATCAATTCGTCCTCATTTTGAACATTTTGTAACAAGTGTTGCAACTGTTGCGCAACATCTGTAACACTTGAGAGGTCCACTTCTGCCAGAATTCTCTCAGCTTCAGAAGGTGAATATCCTTCCTCCAATAACTTTGCTCTTGTTCGACTTTTCCTCATTCGCAATTTACTTTGTTCACCTGCTTTGTTCATCCCCTCAATATTTTGATGCTTTTCCCAATTCTCAATGAGTATAAATCCTTTGTCGTCAATTACGATCATTCCAAAATCTGAAAGTATTTTAAGGGCTAGTCTTACAGTGTTTACTGGTCTGTTAAAAATTGTAGATAACATTTCATCTGTTAAAGGTTCGTTTTGATTTAAGAAAATGTATCCGTTCGCATTAGTCTTGCCTGCTTGCGTTAGAAGCTTCACCCAAATAACAATTATTGCATCAGCTTCAGGCATAGATTCTATGAGCTTTATTTTATCATCGGAAAACATTTCTGTTTTTAATTTAATCCAGGTTATATCAGACATACTAACTCCCGGCAAATAATTCTTCTTGTGATTTAATTGCTAGTTCCGAAGGAATATGAAAATCAGAAAGCCTTAATATGAGCTGCCGGTCTACCTTCACACTCTGGTAAGGGCTTCGCACTGCTTTTTTTATTAGATGATCTCGTGTAGTTCGATAGGCAGTTCCATTTAGCTCAGCTTCTACAAATTTGAATTTAAGCTTAAAAATCATTTCTTCATTGAAACCAAGACCATCCTTAAAAAAGTGAAATACATTTTTTGAATTTTTTGGAACCAACTTCAAAGTCATTGTATCACGGGAAAGAGTTGCAAGGTGCATAGGAAAGTGAAATGACGGCATATTAAGAAATACTTTGGCTTCATTCTCATTAGCTCTAATTTCAATCTGGTCAAATTTTTTATTCATGCCGCCCGCTCCTGATCTTTTCCAAAGAAATCAATCCCGAATTCATCTTTGAGTTTGCGAGCTATTTGAAGGCGCCTTCTATCTGTTTCAATTGCTTGTTTGCTTTTAAGAAGGTATAGCTTTTCATTAAAACTATCTTCATTCCCTATTTCTTCTATTTGGTTGTGTAAATACCCAGATAGGTTTGTTTCACGATAGTATAATGCTAAAAGCCGGTTTGACTTTTTTACAGAACAATCATTATTTTTGATCATATCATTACCCCTGATATAAAAAACTCAAATTTCCAATTACCCTGCATTGCCTTGCAGGGTTTTTCGTATATGTATATGCAAGAAACACAACATTGATAATATTATCTTCGATCTATTTTGTTGTTTACTTTTACCCTTATTCCAAATTGAATACTTCTAGTTTGTTCCTATTACCAACCTGCTATTGATCTCCAACCACCATTTAAGTATTGATACAAGCTATCTTTTACTTGACTTACATAAAAATCTCCCAAATCTGGATTCGATGGAAATACATCTAAAGCATCCTGGGTTATTTGTATAAGCTCTGAATCACGGGCAATATCTGAGTGGATTCTTGTTTCCGCAATTGTCCCGGTTGTAATATAATCGCCACTCATGTTTCCGAATCTTGCACCGTTCGAACCATCACTTGTTAATGGTTGTCCCGATGCTCCGACAAATGAATTTGCCAATAAATAACTTGCATTAAATGTTGTATTTGTTTCTAATCCGCCACCGACAGTATTTCTTGTTATATGGACATCTCCCAGCACGTCAAAGAATCTTATGTATTTTCCATCCACTTGGATGTAATAATCTCCATGAACAGGGTCAGCATTAGTCGTAAATTCTCCTGTAATCTCGACATCGCCACTTACATTCCAATTTATATTTCCGTCGGCTAATTTTCCGCTACCATCATTTTTAAGCCCTATCTTGGCACTCGAATAACTTGTTGGATGTCCCAAAAGAATTTCTGCATTTGCACCTGAAATCAACCCTATGTTTGTGCTTGTTAGCTTACTACTTCCTATCTCCCAACCACTAGAACCTCCAATAAAACCACTGTCTGCAACAATTTCGCCTGTAAAATACCCGTTACTTGTCCATATTCCGTATCCTGTAGGATTAAGAACCGGATCACTAACCGAACTAAGGTCACCTATAACAAATTTAGCCGAGTAATCATTGTATGTAGTAGAGTTGCGCACATTACCAATGATCTGCATTGAACTTTGGGAAATATCTATCCAGCCTTGGTTCACTTGTCCGCCTAATTCAATTACAGCATCCCCCGTATAAAATGCGTTTGCTTCCGAACCGTCCAGATTTCGGACTACAGGGAACCTATACCCTTCGGAAACGCTAGTCCCCGAACCGGTAACTCTCATATACTCCGTTGAGCCGCTAACGTTCAAATAAATGATATCATTGTTTTGGAATGAATTATGATCAACGTAAACAGAATCATCAATCGCTGCACAATCACGAGTTAGCTTTGTAGTCGGAGCAACTTTTATTTCGCCGCCAATTGTAGCTAATACATTCTGGGATACCAAAGTCTGAACGTTTAATTCACTAGCCCATAAGTTCAGCCATTTCCTCTGATATGTGCCCAAAGCAATTCCGTCATTAGAGCTTGGTTGGAATGCTCCTCCATTTGGAATATCAACAACTATGTTCGATGAATTTTTTAACGAGTCAACCGTAATAGTTGTAAATATTGGGTTATCCCCAGAGCCATATTTGTTGTTAATATCCACTCGATGTTTAGCAAGACTATCAACATTGGCTTTAATAGAATCGCTCTGAGTTCCATTCCACGTAATCAGAGTTGATATATCTGTATCATTGTTTGAAATATTTGTAGCGTTCGTTTGCACTGAAGTGTTATTCGATACTTCTGTGTCGAAATCACTAATTGTTGATGCTGTTTGTGTGCCTGTATGATTAGTTCTGTTTAGGTAATAGTTGCCTAGCTTATTGTTTAATCGAAGTGAATTAAAGGCTGCCTCAGCAACATCAACCGAATCATCCAAGTCGTAATCATAAGTAATCCTAGACATATACGCACTAGCGGGCTGACCACCTAATGAATCGGCATTACCTACCCCTCCAATAGAACTTACAAACGAAATACCAGTGCTGTCGTCTTTATATCTGATATACTTCCCCGCAACAGTATCGGGGTCTATATGCTTAAACGCCCAATAGTTGCCAACTCTTGTAAGGTATGCCAGCGTAGCTGTGTCTGTTGTGCTAAAAGTATACTCACCGTTTACAAAGTAAGTGCTGTCAAAAGGTATTACAGGCCGTTTACCGTTTATCAAAAACAGCGTATCTATCGTCATGTTATATTGCATTGGTTTTGGCTTAAAAGCAGGGCTCAACGCCGCGTATAAAACAACACCCACTAAAAGTAAAAATCCGCTTAGATATTTCAGCTTGCTCCAATTCATTTTTTCCTTCCATTATTTACTAAATAAAAAACCCCCAGACGACTCGGACATATCGAATGGAGGTTTAGTGTAATAGAAAAATTTATTTTCATCCCCATGTCCGAAGTGAGGGATCAATATTTGAAGAACAATACTCTTTTGGAGTGGAAATTGGTGTGCCAGTATCAAAATGATAAAAATGATAGTCATTTCAGCAAAAATGATAATAGGAATTTGTTAATTACTATCAATTTTAAGCCGACCGAGAGGAATCGAGCTATATTACAATATTTTTTTTAACTTAGTAGTCGATTCACAACGAATTGAATTAATGATTAAAGAGCAAATGGATATATTTCTTCAACAAGGGTAATGACTTAATCAGCACAAATTGAAAAACAATGTTACCTAGAAGAATAAATATTACAATTTTATTCGTGCTTATTGTCGTAACAGGCTTAACTTTAATATACGTTGAAATTTATTATCCGCCATTGAAGCTTAAAGACATAACGCTTGATAGTGATAATAAATTGCTGGATTCATTAAAAAATTCGTTGACAATTGAGAACAAAGAAGATCGGATAGAGCAGGTTCGGGCAGAGGCATTGTTAGAGCTTAAGACTAAGGGTGTTGAAAAAAAAATTAAGCTCGCTAAGTTAAGGGAATCATTTAGATATAAATTTAAGCCATATTACAAAGCATTGTCTGCAGTATTGATAATTTCTTCAATATCATTAACCGCAATTTTATTGTTACCGTTAGTACGAAAGTCAAAAAGATTAAAATTCACAGATAAAAAACCTTTGTTCGCTATGTTATGTTCTTTGGGATTAAGTTTTGTTGCCGGGCTCTATGCTAAATCAGTATTGATAGGAATAGGAATTTTTATTTTTCTTTTTTGTCTTTTACTCTGGACTGACATAGTGATTAATAAAAAAGATAGAGATCCCCAAGGAATTCCCGACAAATCGAAAGAGAATTAATATGTAAATGAAGAATTTTGCAAGGTGCTAGTGGATTAATGAACTGAATGGAATTTACACCAATTAGCAATGGTGGCGTGATGTCTACCTAATTTTCTTGCAATTGCAGTGTAGTTAATTTTACCATTTTTCTTTCGCGTTGAATCAGCTAATTCTTGGAGTTTGGATGAGTCTGGGGATTCTGGAAATTTATTTTTTTTCTGCAGAGTAGTTATAATTTTATGGGCATTAGCCAATTCATTGTTGGCGAGTTCTTTTTCCCTTATGAGATTGTTTGTTTTTTGAATTGGTATTTTATCCTCTTTCTTTTTCTTTGTTGTCGGCACGGTAAATCCGTTGGTCTCAAACCAAAGTATAAATCTTCCGGCAATTTCTTCATGGTATTCTATTATTTTTTTTAATGTCTCGCTTGACCTAAATTTATTTTGTTCTTTCTTTAAT
>JANQLA010000288.1 GCA_028280855.1 Melioribacteraceae bacterium | reverse complement strand
TCCGCGCTAAACGCAAAAATCGGAAACGATGATTTTGATAAAGACGATATAATGGCTCAGTGGGAAGCATTGGCAAGTAACCCAATAAGCGCATTACCGCAGTACTTTGATAAAGTTCATAACCAAATGAAACGCGCAATGGACGCATGGGATCAAAAGCCGAAAGAAATTATGTATACGGTTGTTCGTGGTGATCACCTATGGGGAATTGCCAAGAAGAAAGAACATTACGGCAACGGTTTTGCATGGCCTGTTATTTATAAAGCTAACAGAGACCAGATTAAAGACCCTGATTTAATTTATCCTAAACAAGTATTCAAAATTCCAAGTCTTTCTGATGAAGAAAGAGAAAAATACGATAAAGCAAGAAGAAACTATAAACCGGCTCCACTCAGCCAGAACTAGTTAATGATAAATTGTACTTGGTAAAATTATGAATTTACGCCCCTTGTTTTTGTTCTAAAACAAGGGGCGTTTTATATTTAGTTATGACGCAGATTGAACAAAAAATATCGATAGAAGGCGTTGACCAGCAGACGCTGCTAGGTTTTAACGACAGTAACCTAAAAATTATTGAATCCCGTTTTTCAGCTACAATAATTGTCCGCGGCGATAATATTTCAGTGAAAGGAGTTGCCGAAGAAATTAAGTCCATTGAAAAAATATTTAAAGAGATGGTATATGTTCTTAACACAACGGGCAAGCTTGAGAAAAACGATGTTGAAACAATTATTGAACTTACTCTCCATGGGCAGGAAATTATAAGCGGCGATGAGTATGACAGAATTATTCTTTATTCGAAGAAGGATGTAATAAAAGCTAAAACGCCGACACAGGTTATTTACCAGGAGAGTGTTAAAAAGAACGATATTTGTTTTGCCATTGGTCCCGCGGGCACAGGGAAGACATATTTGGCAGTCGCGTTTGCAGTTGCAGCATTGAAGAACGGCATAGTTCAAAGAATTATACTTGCACGACCCGCAGTTGAAGCGGGGGAAAGTTTGGGCTTTTTACCGGGCGACTTCCGGGATAAAATTGATCCGTACCTGCGCCCTTTATACGATGCCTTAAATGATATGATTCCTTCTGATCAGCTTCGCAAGTATATTGAGAACGGGGTTATAGAAATTGTACCGCTTGCTTATATGCGCGGGCGTACTCTAAACAACGCATACGTTATTCTGGACGAAGCGCAGAATGCAACTACAATGCAGATGAAAATGTTTCTAACACGCCTTGGGCCAAATTCAAAGTCTATTATTACAGGCGATATAACGCAAATTGATCTTCCTCTAAAAGTTCAAAGCGGGTTGGTGCAGGTTAAGGATATACTGAAAGACGTTGACGGTGTTGGATTCATTTACTTCAAAAAAACCGACGTTGTTAGGCACAAGCTTGTTATGGACATAATTGATGCTTACGAGAATTACAATAATGGGGAATAATTATTCCGTTCCTTTGCTTTCTTCCCAAAACTTATCCATTTCTTCCAGGTTCGAATCCGCAACAGATTTTCCATTCTCTTTAAGTTTCTCCTCGATGTACTGAAAACGCTTAACGAACTTTTCGTTTGTTCGCCGCAGAGCATTTTCGGGATTGATTCCGAGGAATCGTGTGTAGTTAACTATTGAAAATAACAGGTCGCCAATTTCCTTTTCAAGCTTTGGTATTTCTTTTGTCTTTTGCAGTTCTTTTACTTCGTTTAATTCTTCTTCAACCTTTGCCCAAACATTCTCTAAGTTATCCCAGTCGAATCCAACTTTAGATGCTTTTTCCTGTAGTCGAAATGCTTTATGCAATTCGGGAAGATTCTTTGGAACGCCTTCAACTACAGACTTTCTTCCCTCTGCAAGTTTTATAGTTTCCCAATTACGTGTAATGTCCGCTGTTCCGTTTACTTTAGTGTCGGAGAATACATGCGGGTGACGTCTGATAAGTTTATCGGAAATAGAGTCAATTACTTCATCAATTTTGAAGTTGCCGGCGTCTTCGGCAATTACGGAATGAAACACGATATGAAGGAGCAGGTCACCAAGCTCTTCTTTAAGTTCGTTGTAATCTTCGTCGTCTATTGCTTCAACAACTTCGTAAGTTTCTTCCAAAGTCGCCGATTTTATTGAGTGATGAGTTTGCTCTTTATCCCACGGACATTCTTTACGCAGGCGATACATAATGTTCACCAGTTCTTCAAATTTTTTGCCAGCCAACGATTTACCTTTCAATTTGTTGGATGCAAAACTAATATAATTCTATCAAACAAAGAGAATTCTTTTACAGGATTAGTTAATTTTCCTAGTCAAAAAAAAGAGGTAAAGATGTTCGAACAAAAAATTAAAGAATTAGGGATCGAAGTACCCGAAGCTCCAAAACCTTTGGCTGCCTATATCCCTGTTATCAGAACGGGAAATCTTGTTCTGACTGCAGGGCAGCTGCCAATGCAGGACGGGGAACTGAAGTACAAGGGAAAAACCGGTTTTGATGTTACGACAGATCAAGCTCAGGAAGCAGCTAAAATGTGTGCTCTTAATTGCCTGAGCGTTATCAAATCCGAAATCGGATCATTGGATTTAATAAAAAGAATTGTAAAACTAGCTGTATTTGTAAACAGCGCAGATGGTTTCACTGATCAGCCGAAAGTAGCCAACGGAGCTTCGGAATTTATTGTACAAATTTTTGGGGATTCAGGCAAACACGTGCGAGCCGCGGTAGGAGTAAATGAATTGCCTATTGATGCTGCGGTAGAAATTGAGATGATTGTTGAGGTTTAATTTATGCTGCTTTTCGAAAAAAAATATTTATCGCCATAGCAGTTTTATTTCGCTAAAGGTTAAGAGCAATGTATTCCGATTATATACTTTCTATTTTGCAAAGAATAGTAGGAGTTTTCAATTTATTTGGAGAGAGGAAGAAATTTTCTAAAGAAGCCTTGAAAATTATATGCAAGCATATTTTGCGCATTTTTCTAGATAAAAAATCAAATAGTGATCCAGAAATAACTTAATATTCTCATTTAAGAATTGTAAAAAAATCTACTTTTGTTTTATTTTCATAATCATATTTATTTTGAATCATACCTAATACTAGGAGATGAGTATGACTGAACATGGCGCTAAACAACTTAGCTCGCTCGTTCATAGTCTTGAAGAAAGAGCAAAGGAATTAAAGTGTTTATATAAGGTAGAAAATGTTTTAAACAACCAAGATGCTAAACTTGAAGAAACATTACAGTCTGTTGTAAATTTCATCCCACCCGGCTGGCAATATCCTGAAGTATGCCAGGCGAAGATGACTATAAGGGAAATAGAGTTTAAAACATCCAATTGGGCTGATTCAAAGTACAGGATGTCGCGCGAAATTGAAATTCGCGGTAAGAAAATTGGTGAGATACATGTTGTTTATACTAAGCTTTTGCCTGAGTTGGAGGGGGATCTATTTCTACCGGAAGAAGGAAACTTGCTGAAGACAATAGCCGACAGGGTAGCGCATTTTGTATTGCACAACGATTTAAGACACATTTTCAAAGAATTTCAAA
>JANQLA010000238.1 GCA_028280855.1 Melioribacteraceae bacterium | reverse complement strand
ACGTTGGCATAAATCTATTTGCTATTTTTATCGGCAAGTTATTTAAACCAACTTTTTAAATCAAAAAAAAAGAGCTGCCTTTTTGAGACAGCCCCTTTTTTAATTTTAAATAGTGATCAAGCAATGCTCTTCGGTAAAGTTTATTCATTTTTTGTGGCGAGATCGGGGACATGCCCTCTAATTCAAACAAACTAAACAGGAAACATTACAAAATTGTTTTGGCGAAACTTTTTCTTGTATTTGAATAAAATCATATCTATGTCTCAAATTTTGACAAATCTTATTGATAATTCTCTGTAATATCTTCCCCTCGCTTATTTTTCATTTATTTATTTCCTCGTACTAATGAACATCCTGCTAGATGCTGAAATAAATTACAGGACTCACTGAAAATACAAATTCTTATCTCGCGTTTCCGGCAGCGATAAAGCTCATCTTGGCCCGGACAAAAGTACAACCTCTTGCAAATAAATGTTATCACCAACTACTAAATTGCTTTGCGTACATCTGTTATAAACAGCAACACTGCATTCTGCAAGAGTCTCATTAGCACCCCAAAAGCCTATTTTCAGCATTATCGACTTTAAGTATAACAACTCTGCCTGATCTTGCGGAATAGCTTACGAAACATACTAGTTAAGAGTATTATAAGGAAATACTCATTGGAATAAAAAGGTAACATCTATAGTAGTTTACGACGATCTTAATTATGAGTCATGGGGACATATAGAACTTTCCCAATTGGTAAATGAAAGAAACTGGAATTTATGAACCCCGGCTTAGAGGTGTTGGATTGCTAACAGAATGTATATTGTTAGTTTACAGAGCACCGTAATTTACTAAGCCAATAAAAATACTGTTAGCAAAGTAGCCAAAGGTCGGTAAGTCTGGGTCATCACTTTAACAAACCGTGTTCAGAAGATCATGGTAAACTTGCTTATTACTCGATGATTAACACTCTCACAAAATAACCGGTGTATTGCTAATCCGTTGTAGGATGTTGAAATTTTAAACTGACTTGCTCGTACTCATTGATAAGGCGTCTAATAAGCGTTGCTACATCGGGTATGTCTTTAACCAATCCTGCGCCCTGTCCTGCCTCCATCATGCCTTCATCAATGCTGCCCTCGAATATACCGAGCCTCTCGCGTTTACTACCCAACTTCTCACGCAATATTTCAGCAGAAGCACCGTCAAATTCCATTTTGTTTACTTCATCGCTGAACTTGTTTTTAATCATGCGCGCCATGCCGGCTCTTTTTAGAACAAGCGTGGTATCGTTGTCTTTTGCTTCAAGCACTCGCTGCTTATAATTTGGATGCGCCGAAGACTCAACAGTAGCGGCAAAACGTGTTCCAATCTGTACGCCCTCTGCTCCAAGCGCCATTACGGCCGCAACCCCGCGTCCATCGCTAATTCCGCCCGCGGCTATTACAGGTATATCAAGTGCATCAACAAGCTGGGGGACCAATGTAAAATTAGTTAATTCGTCTGTACCGTTATGACCGCCCGCTTCAATACCCTCCCCGACAACTGCGTGGCATCCAACGGATTGTGCTTTCATTCCCTGCTTAACGTTCGAAACAACGTGAACAACTTTAATATCTCGTTCAAGGAGCTTGTCAATGTGTCTCCCGGGATGCCCCGCGGAAGTGAAAACAATTTTTACGTTCTCATCCAGTGTAACCCGTATTAGATCTACAATATCGGATCTAAGCAATGGCAGGTTAACACCAAAACTTTGGTGTGTTGCAGTTTGGCATTTTGTTATATGCTCGCGCAAGAGATCGGGTTTCATTGAGCCGGCGCCGATCAGGCCGAGCCCGCCGTTATTCGATACTGCAGACGCCAGCTTCCAGCCGGATACCCAAACCATGCCTGCCTGGATTATGGAATAATCAATACGGAGTAATTTTGTTATCCTATTGTTTGTAAGCATAAAAGTTTTAACAAAAGTTTTACAATAGTAAGTATACACAAGGAGTAATACAAAAAATAGTTCCCTGTAAAAATACGAGACGAATCTAAAAACCTCTTATTTATTCTTTATTAGATTCGATCGGTCGCCGCTTTTAAGGAATTGATAAAAAATTGACGCAAGCTTCGTCAAAATATTACTTGACAAAAATCTTAAGTAATCCTAAGTTTAGTGCTCGATTTTGTTCCTTTAAATATATTCCACGGTAGCTCAATGGTAGAGCATGCGGCTGTTAACCGCAGGGTTGTAAGTTCGAGTCTTACCCGTGGAGCAAGAATTAACCCCGACTCATCAGTTGGGGTTTTTTGTTTTAAAGAGGAGATTATATAGTTCTGAAATGGTTGGCTACTAAAGTCAATTAAAGGGTTCACTCTCTAAAGTTGCCATTTGCAGCATATGTTTCGTCAATAAGAGGCACCCGAGTTAATTTATCAAATAGACTCATCGATAAGCGCAAAACCTGTATAAATTTTTAATTATGCGATGTCCTTAGAAGTAGATACGAAAGCAGCTATAATCATGTATTCATAAAAGTATTTTTTAACCTGCTTATTTTACTTTAATTATCTATAAAGTTTTAAGGAAACCCTATTTATTTTTCGTTCACTAATTCAATAACAGGATGTTTCAAGTGATGACCTGTCGCATCCTGGTACTTTTTTGCAAATGCAATCAACCTGCCTTCGTCGAATAAACGACCGACAAATGTAATGCTGGTCGGCATTCCTTTATCGTCAAAACCGGTTGGAACAACAACGCTTGGGTGCCCGGTTAAATTCGTTAATAGTAAGTTGTCACCCATCCACGAAGGAGCAATGTACAGGTCTATCTCACTCATCAATTTTTGCATCTTTTGAATAATCATGTAGCGAATACGGTTAGCGTTGATATATTCCACCGCAGGAATGAATCGTGATGAACGAAAAACGTTGGGCCATGCATTTTTAATCTGTCTTACGAGTTGATCATCCTCATTCGATAAAGTCAGTTGATCAAATGCTGCTGCAGCTTCTGCAGAAAGTATCCACGAAATGTTACTTACATCAGGTTCCGGCAATTCAATTGGGATCAACTCGGCGCCAAGTTCAATTAACTTGTCCAAAGCCCGGGAGTCGTTACCATCAAAATTATCTTCCAGCTCAAAATCACTTTTTAAGTAGCCTATTTTTAATTCTGAATAATCGATTTCAGGGAAGTAGCTAAATGGATAATCATACAGCATCTGGTCGTTCTCATCAAGACCATAAATAGCATCGAATACAATAACCAGGTCTTCGGCGTTACGGCATATCGGCCCGATTTTATCCATAGTCCAGCTAAGCGCCATTGCACCGTGCCTGCTAACTCTGCCGTAAGTAGGACGCAGTCCCGTAACGCCGCAAACAGTAGATGGGGAAACAATTGATCCCCACGTTTCAGTACCGATTGCAAAAGGAACAAGTCTTGCAGATACTGCTGAAGCAGAACCTGCTGAAGATCCACTTGAACCCTTTTCAGGATTCCATGGGTTGCGAGTTTTGCCGTCGAACCATACATCGCCCCAGGCTAATGCGCCCATTGTTAGCTTTGCTACAAGTACAGCACCGGCTTTCTCCAGCTTTTTTATTACTGTTGCATCTTCATCAATCACCTGTTCTTTGAACGGCATTGCGCCCCAAGTTGTTTTGTAGCCTTTAACAGCCAGCAAATCTTTAGCTCCGTAAGGGATACCGTGAAGAATTCCCCTGTAGTTACCTTCGGCAATCTCTTTGTCGGCTTTGGCTGCTTGATTCATTGCAAGTTCTTCGGTAAATGTTATTACGCAGTGGAGCGCCTCATTATATTTTTTGAGTCTTTCAATAAAGAATTTGGTTAACTCAAGTGAAGTGATTGACCTGGTTTCCAGGAGATAAGCAAGCTGACCAATGGAATAATAAGCAAGTTTGTCTTTATCTTCCGGTAGAATCGTGTTCGAGTAATCGCTAAACTCAACACGGCTTAGAGATTCGTCGGATTTGAAACCAATTGGAATTGGATTGAACATAACTGAAGGAGGAATCGAATTAGGAATATCAATTTTGCGGATAGTGTTATAATCGTTTAACTGCTCGTTTAAGTTTTCAAGCATTGAATCGCGCTCAGCATCGGTGAAATTCAAACCGAATATTTTTTCTGCCGATTTGATTTGCGACTTACTGATAAGCGAATCCTGAGATTTGATCGAGCCTGCCATTGCGAGAAGGAGCATTATTGTGATTACATTTTTTTTCATTTCTGCGCCTTTATTTTTTACATAACACTTGATTCAATTTTCAATTAGTGCCAGGGATATTTTTTTGAGATAAATTGTCCCCAAAACAGAATTTAATACGTCTTCAAATAAAGATAGCAAAGGAGAACTAAAATGGCTGAAATTTTTCATCTGTTTAATATAAAAACTGAAGATGCGGGAAAAGTTTTTAGTGCAATTACTGAGCAAGGCGGGTTGGCATCCTGGTGGACGACTGAAACCGAAGTGCAGGACAACATACTAAAATTCACATTCACAAAAGACTATTACAAAAAAATGAAAGTTGTAAAATCGGAAGCACACAAATATGTTGAATGGGAATGTATTCATGCTGATGATCAATGGCTTGGAACCAGAATGAATTTTGATATCATTACCAAAGAAGGTTCAGTTGATATTCGATTCAGACATTTTGGCTGGAAGGAACAAACCGATTTATTCGGAATTTGCAACTACCATTGGGGACTTTACATGAAAAGTTTAAAGACATATATAGAAACAGGAACAGGAAATCCTACCAAACCTAATTTATCATAAAATCAAAGAGGAGAAACATCATGACTAAATACATGTATCTGTTCAGGGGCGGCGACGCTCGCAGAATTGAGCAATCACCCGAAGAAATGCAAGCGCACATGGAAAAATGGAAAACATGGATGGGAAGCCTGGCCGAGAAGGGGCAGCTTGTTGACGGACTACCATTGGCAAAGGAAGGCAAAAGAGTTGTCGGTACCGACAAGGTAGTACACGACGGTCCGTTCGCCGAAGGTAAAGAAATCGTCGGCGGGTATTTGATAGTAAATGCCGAATCACTTGACCAGGCAACCGATATTGCCAACGGCTGCCCGATTTTTGAGCACGACGGCGAAGTTGAGGTTCGCGAAATTATGAACATGTGACAGAATTTCGATTGTCAATATCAATAATTATCTAAAAGGGCTGTCTCATTAGTTTCATTTTGAATTTAATTAAGAAGCTTGGTTTCGAAAATACTCTAAAATCGAGTTTCTGAAACAAGTTCAGAGTGACAATCTTAGCTTTTGAGATAGCCCTTATTATTTTTTAAAGCTTTGTTTTATGCTAACTGTTTTATTACTTTACATTTAAGCATAGTAAAGGACAGCTATTAAATTGGTGCCGTTTATAAAAATCCCTGATTTTCCAATCAGTAATGCAGTGGAATCTCTTTGGTTCTGCAAAGCAGATTATGCTCATTCCGAGGTAACTACCTTTCCACTTTTAAATGAAGGACTGATTATTGATTTTTCACAAAGTTATAAGTCCGTAGACTATAAAGGCAGAACACTAATAAAAAACAAAAGAATTTGGATAACCGGGATGCACACCAAACCTCTGTTTACTGAATTAAAAGGGAAGCACGAGCAATACGGAATATTATTCAAGCCGGGAGGGCTTTATAAATTGTTCGGTATACCGGCTTCGGAATTTGTAAACCAATTAATTGATGCAAATGACATATTGGGAGACGAATTAAATGAAATAATGGATACGCTAGTAAAAGAAATAAATCCTCATCTAAAATTATCCGCAATAGAAAACTTTCTTATTAAAAAGATGAATCATAGTGAGATAAACCATTATTTACAGAATGTGGCTTCTGCATTAAATGACAACGGGTTAAGAAACGGGGGAATAAAAAAAACAATTGCCGAGATCAATCAATCATCAAAATCTTTTATTGCCAACTTTAAAAAAGTTTACGGCATAACTCCCAAAAAGTTTTGCCAGATGAAGCTGATTAATAATTCATTAACGGAAATTACAGTTACCCCCTCATCATCTTTAACGCAAATAGGGTTAAACAACGGATTGTACGACCAGTCGCATTTTATTAAACATTTTGTATCG
>JANQLA010000201.1 GCA_028280855.1 Melioribacteraceae bacterium | reverse complement strand
TGAAGCTGCGGGGCATCTTGCGAAGTGACCAGTGTAAAAACATCCGGCGAATAGTTGCTGAACAGAATTCTAGCCGCTCGTTCATTAATAGAAAAAATTCTAACCTCGCAATTGTTGTTCGCATTACCACCAGCCGTTTGTTCCTCGAAAAAGTTAAGTTCAATTAACTCGTTCAGCTTAATATCATCCGCAACATGAGTAAATAGAATTTGGTTTTTGTTTTTCGCGTGTGCCTTTAAATGTTCGTAAATAGTTAGTGCTGATGAAATGTTAGCCTCGTCATCATCATCAATGAAGACAAAGTATTTTGCATTGCGAGCTGCAATATTTTTTAGAAATTTGTTACTGGCTATGTCACCTTCAACCAGTACCGCTCCCTCCTTTTCAACTGCGTCGAGTTTTTTCGCGTTTTCAATCCCGGCAACAACGATAACTTTTTCATTGTTTTTCAGAAGGTCGTTGATAAGGTATCTTGACTTATCATTAAGCGATGTGATTATGATATGATCTTTATAGCTTTTTAATCGGAGTGATTTGAACTCCCGGCGAATAAAGTATAGTATTGCTTTGCTGGCGGTGTAAAGAATGACACCGGGCGCAAGCCAGCGCGCGACTTCAAGCTGCCACGGAAGGGGTGATGTGAAGTCATCGACAAATTCCATCCCGAATATCTTCATAGATTGAAATGCCAAGTCCAGCAAGTTCCTTTCAACCCCGGCTGCAGTGAATACTATATTAAAACCAATAGCAGCTAAAAAGAATGCTATTAAACCGAGTGTTCCGACAATCCACCATTCTAAGTCGCGTACTTTCATTATTACCCCGAGTAGTTATTGTTTTTATTCAAATATTATTATTATTGTGCAAAGGAGTCGGAGGGAACAACGTAGAGATTATTTGCAATGCTATTTTTACTGATCACGTTTCCTTATCCATAATTTTACGCCCGGTGCGTTGTTAACTTTAAGTCGCAAAGAAAACATATTACATTCGTAGTTATTTAGCAATTGGAAATACCCTTCAATAATGATAAAAAAGAAAACGCCGGGACATGCAGCGTTTCATAGGTGCCATACAAGACATATAATGAAAATTTCGGACAACCTTCAGTATGTATTCCACCAAACCGCCGGCTTACATATTTGATTTAGCTGTTGACACAAAACATCAAAGAAAAGGTATTGGTAAAAAAATAATATCAGCTTTTAATAATTTTTGTAAAGAGAAAGGCTTTAAAGAAGTGTTTGTGCAGGCGGATAGGGTAGATAAACACAATGTTAAATTTTATCGTTCAACAAATCCAACCGAAGAATAAGATGTTCTTCATTTTTATTACACGCTATAAAACAAAAGATTTTATCTTTTCGAAAGTTGAAATCTTTTCAGCTACATTGTTACTATTTCATTTCGCTTTTAGAAATTGGCAATTATACATAATTAATTTGTTCTCAATATATTACACTTGTTAAATGTTAATAGTATTTTTGTTCTTATAACCGAAAGAAGTAATTGTTATGCGAACTATTATATAACATATAGTCCTGATGAACGAAATGCGTTTGTTGAGAAGTTGGTGGCAATTCGAGATGACTATTACGAATAAAATTAGATTAATAAACTATGCTTGATTTTACTCTTATAGAAACTGGAGAAGAGTTTGAACAATTTTGTGAAGAACTTTTACTTAAAAAAGGGATTGAAATTATTTCAAAACCTTCTAGGGGACCAGACTACGGAGTTGATATTTTAGCTAACGTGACTGTTTTTGATAACCTGGGAATAAAGGAAAAGCAAAGAGTATTAATTGAGTGCAAGCATTTTGCAAGAAGTAATCGTTCTGTCCGTGAGAGTGATATTGGTAATGTAATTGAACGGGCTATATCTACTAATTGTAACAAGTATTTATTGATTACAAGTACAACAGTATCATCTGTTATTTCTCATCAACTTGAAGGAATATCAAATAATCCTTCAATCCCTATTTCTGCAACTTTTTGGTCAAAAAACGACTTGGATAAAATGGTGTATGAGTTTCCTGATTTAAAAGAACGATATTTTATAAAAACATCTCAATCTAACACAGCACTGGATTTAAATATTGAACCAAAAATTAATTTAGGAATTCATTCACATCCAGATTTTACTCAAGAACTTAATAGTATTATAAAAATATGGAATAGTAAACAACATCATGTTTTATTTAGTATAATTCGAGCTAGAAGAGAGCTAGAGACTCAACTAATCTCATCAGGCTCAATTAGTGAAGATGAAGCTTCATCTATAGCCAATAAAATGAGAGACGAAGCTGGATTTAATCCAGATGATGGGATTATTCAATTTTGTGAAAAGCGTTTATTTGGTGGTCCATACTATCAATTATTTGCTTCAGGCACAGAACATGACGAAGAACCTCCAAATACTGCAACTATATCCCTTCAATTCATGCGCCTTCTTGCTGAAAATGAAAAAAATAAAGAAACCACAATACATACTATGATTATACAATCCATCATTCATGTTATTTCTACAGGAATTGGATTAAATGCACATGATGAGACGAGAGGTTGTATTATGGATTTCGATGATAACATGACTGATATTTTAGTCGGGTTAAAAAATGGACCCAAATATTGTAACTCCTGTGAAAAACAAATTTTACGGATGGGTGCTGAGTTTTTACTCGAATTAGCAAAATCTGCAAGAGAATACTTAAACTCCATTCAAGACACCTCTAAAACATTAATCAGGATGGAACTTCGAGATAAACGAAAGGAGGTTTCGGGCGATGACTATGATTTTGATATTGCTTTATCATTTGCCGGAGAAGATAGAGATAAAGCAGAATTATTAGCAAATGCTTTAAAAAATAAAAATGTTAACGTCTTCTATGATGCTTTTCAAAAAGCTGAATTATGGGGGCAAGATTTATATTCATATTTATCAGATTTATATAGACTAAGAGCAAAGTATTGTGTGATGTTTGTTTCTGAACACTACTCACAAAAATTATGGACGAATCATGAAAGAAAATCTGCTCAAGAAAGAGCATTTAAAGAAAATCAGACCTATATTTTACCGATAAGAATTGATAATACTGAAATTCCAGGTCTTTTATCAACTGTTGGATACTTAAATTGGAATAATGAATCGGTTGCAACGATAGTAAAATTAATTATTAATAAACTTAAAAACGACAAAACTGCCACCAACAATGTATAAAAATAATAGCCGATTTAGTAGTAAATTTAAGGGTTTTAGCCCGCTTCAACTTTTTTTGTAAATTGACAGGAAAGTGCCACGCAGTCGGTTACTATTCTTATACTAAATGTTAATCTCCATTCCGCATTGAATTTCAACTAACATTAAATCCGGTTCTTTAATTCTCGTCTAATTTTTATGTCTTCTTAAACTCTAATTTTTCTTTAGAAAATTTTGCGCTTTGTTGATGAGAACCAATTACCGGCGGAGTTCAGCTTATTGCGGAATTACCCTAACCCATTTAATCCGACCATCACAATAAAATATAGTATACCGGTGGTCGCCCTGAGCCTGCCTGACGATTTACCCAACTCTGTTGGGCAGACAGGCCCCGTAGAAGGGCAACATATATCCTTAAAAGTCTACGACATCCTCGGCAACGAAGTTTCCCAATTGGTAAACAAATTTCAAGAACCCGGAATTTATGAAGTAGAATTTGATGCTGTCAATCTTTCCAGCGGAATATATTTCTACAAAATTGAAGCAGCCAGCTTTGTAGAAATTAAGAAAATGGTACTTTTAAAATAAAAAAGCCCTCAAACGTCTGTGAGAGGGCTTTATTAAAAATTGGTGGTACAGATTATATAACGGCGCCTGTAGCTTTTATCTGGTAAACGGTTGTTACTTTTTTATCTTTTGGACAGCATGACTTGCCAGCCGTATCTTTCTTCATTTTATCGTCCGAACAGGCCTCTTTGGCTTTATTCGAGCATTGGGATTGCTCTTCTAAATTAAATGAATAAACTTCTCCTTCAACCACAGCGGTTTCGCCTTTCGCTTCCATCGGGAACACAATAACGCCGTCATCAACTTTTACCCTTATCGATTCGTATTCCTTGTCGCTTGCTATTTCCATCCAGCAGCCGCGTTTGGCGCAAACATCAACTATAAGTCCTTCTATAAGTACTTTTTTACCAACGTATTCATCGGGTTTCAACATAATTTCCGATACATTCGTTTTCTGGTTAAGCGTTAATTCTTCGCCGTATTTTTTACCGTCGGCGGCAAAAATGATTGCCGTACTGAAAAGTAAAAACAAGATTGCAGATTTATATTTTCGCATAGTTAGTATTCCTTTT
>JANQLA010000199.1 GCA_028280855.1 Melioribacteraceae bacterium | reverse complement strand
GTATTAAATAATTTTCAGCAATTACACTTCCCAATATCGATGGATAGATTAAAGTATAACCTTATTGGTCAAGCAATAATCATAATTGCGTTTTTATTTCTTACCGGTTGCGATAAGGAACCGGAATTATTAAAACCCGATAGTGAAAATATCCATGTATGGTTTAAGCAAGCCGAATTATCATTAGGGTATAGAATTGATATGGTAAATTCCGAAGAAGGATTTGCTATTTCGAGAGGTAAAGGAGGAATAGACGACGGTGGCGAAATGGGCGAAGCATTAATATTTGATAACGTTACCTGGCAAGCGTTTGATAGTTTCGAATACTCAGACTTTCCAATTATAAAAAAGTATAATGATAACGAAGTGTGGTATCTAATTCACGAAACGTATAAAGGATTTTATAAACCGCATCTTTACTCTTACTCAAATAAGCAGATCAAGGAAATAAATCTCCCGAAAGTTATGTGGGATGAGACCGACTATACAATGTGGACGGGTCTTTCAATAACTCAAAGCGGCAAAGCATGTATCGTCGGCCAAAAAGGAAATATAATTTTTTATGACGGCATTAAATGGGAAAGAATGTACAGCCCTGTTTTAAATGAAACTTCCGAAAGTATTACGAGCGGCGATCTGCATGATGTTCAATTGCTTTCCGATTCATCCGGATGGGCAGTTGGAAAAAATGGAGTTATCCTACGGCTTAACAATGGCAAATGGGAGATTTATAAATCTCCAACCGGGGAGGATTTGAACAGCATTCATTTGATTAATGAAAATTACGGCTGGGCTGTTGGCGAAAAAGGTACTATTCTTAATTATGAAAAAGGTGAATGGAAATTAATAGATTCGGAATTCAGGGTAGGTCTGAAATCCGTTTTTGCAATTGACGCCGGTACTGCGTGGATAGTTGGAAGCCGCACAACATTTCTTGAACTAAGGGACGGGCAATGGTATACTAATACTTCCATAAATACTTTTGACGATACCTTCGAAGATATTGAAGTTATTGAAGAAGAAAACGGAGACTATAGCATTTGGATAATCGGCGCTAAAGGGATTTACACGAACTCGCAGAATTTAAAATTTTCATTCACTGAAATTACTTCGCAGGCTTCCCTAAAAAAAGAAGGAATAGCCGGGTTCTTCTTCGATCAAAACGATGATAACTTTCCCGAACTGCTAGTTCTCTCTGAAGAAGGCCCTAACAACTTTTATGAAAACAACGGGAATAATATTTTCACCGAAATTAATAGGGAGTTAAACTTAACCAAAGAAAAAATAATGAACCAATGCATTGCCGTTGGCGATGTGAATAATGACGGTTATAACGATTTCCTTGAATTGACGGACGATATTCATTATTCGATTTCTTTTGGCAGCAGCGGATTCGATTTCTTTGAACATCCGGATGAAAACTACCTGGATTTCGAATACATTCAATCGGACTTTTCTGTTGTTACCGCAAAGTTTATTGATTTCGATAATGACGGTAATCTTGATTTATATGTTTCAAATTATAACTCGGAGGATTTTCTTTTAGCAAATGACGGTACCGGCAGATTCATAAATGTTATTGAGAACTCCGGTATCAACAAAATAATAAATCACCGTTCCTACGGAGCTACTTTCAGCGATTTTGACAATAACGGTTTTATTGACATTGCAATTAGCTATAGAGCTGCCAAAAACGGGCAGCATATATCTTTATTTCTAAATAACGGCAGCTTTAATTTCACGGAAAAAATCGACAGTACATTTTTCACCGGTATTTCTCCTTCAACATTTTCGATGATTTCGGAAGATTTTAATAATGATAGCAATGCTGATCTTTTTGTGTTTAACAGCACTCTAAAGTTAAAGGCGCTGATAAACAACGGGAAAGCGGAATTCAAAGACTTAGCCGATGAAACCGGATTTGACAAAACGCTTTTCCATCCCGATCCTATTAACGGAATTTTAAATGCCGCGGATGTAAATAACGACGGGTGGATTGATATTTTTATAGGCTCAAAATTATTTATAAACTCCCCTGCATTTTTCTTTACGGAGGTTACGGAACAAGCGGGAATCAACTTTATTGGGAATCCATCTTTTGCAGATATTGATAATGACGGCGACATGGATTTATTCATAGGCAGTTCCGTTGAATCATTGGGGCAAGGGCCGCGGGCGGCATTATTCAGAAATAATCTTATTTCGAATAATTTTATAAAATTCAAACTCAACGGCAGCCACAGTAATAGAGGCGGTGTTGGTACTAAAATTATATTATCGGCATTTGATGAAAACAACCGTGTTTATTCCTCGCTGAAACAAGCCGGAATTGGCTCAAGCCCGATGGTGCAGCAGGATTTTTCAACAATACATTTTGGAATGGATCCAAATTACAATTACAAGGCGAAGGTCATTTTCCCAGGCGGAATTGAAAAAACTATTGAAGAGATTGAGCCAAGCAAAATTATTACTGTCTACGAATCTGCTTTTGTTAATAACCATTTAACATTGCTTCTTAAGTCTTTTAAAAGAACATGGCTATTAATGAACTTTAATACCGAGCTAATAAGAATTAGCATTTTTCTACTTGTTGTTTTTGTTTTGGGTTTTGTCGTCTATAAAATGAAAATAAAAACCCTGCTTTATAAATGGTACAGCATAACTCTAATAATGTTTTTGTTCTTGTTGATTATTCATTTAACAATTACTTCCAATTCTTATCAATCAATTATCTTGTCTTTGTTGCTCCCTTTGCTAATGGGTACAGGGATAGTTTATTATTCAAACCGCTACTTGCTCAAAAAAGAAAGTAAATTTATTTCTCATTACAAGTTAGCGGATATATTGGGCGTTGGAGGAACCGGTAAAGTATTTAAGGCGATTGATACGATAACCAAAAAAGATGTTGCAATAAAAGTATTAAACGACACTCTGCTAAAAGATGAAGAAAATAGAAAAAGATTAAATTCGGAAGGACGGCTGCTTGCATCAATCGATCATCCGAATATTGTTAAAGTATTTGAATTCGGCGAGACGGAAAAACATTCTTTTATAGCTATGGAATATTTGGATGGCGGAACGCTGCATGATTATATCGAAAACAATTATCCTTTTTCAAACGAAAAAGTGTTAGAGATAACAGAACAAATATGCCTTGGATTAAAAGAGATTCATTCCAACAACATCATCCACCGCGATTTAAAGTCGCAGAACATAATGTTTGATGGACTTGGTATAATTAGGATAATGGATTTTGGTCTATCAAAGTCGCCTTTGGTATCCACCATGACGTCTCTGGGCACGGTTGTTGGCACATTGGGTTACGTTGCGCCCGAACAAGTTACAAATGTTTACATAGATCATAGATGCGATATTTTTTCTCTGGGTGTTGTTATTTACCAAATGTTAACAAAACAATTGCCGTTTACCGGTGAAAATGAGATTGCATTGATACATTCGATTTTCAATACCGAGCCAACAAAACCAGGTATTGTTAATAAAGACTGTAATGAAGAAGTTGAAGCCCTGGCGCTTAAATGTATTGAGAAAGAACCGGGTCAAAGATTTTACAATGTTGATGAAATCATCTCTGAACTAAAGAAAATAAAAATTACATAGAAGCAATATGGCTGAACTGGATAAAAGACAAAATATAAACAAACAGCTCGGAGATTTTATAAGTAAAATATCGGCTGATTTCATGGAAATTTCACAGGCAATAAAAACCGATTTTGACCAAGGTAAGGCGTTAAAAGAAATTGATTTATTGTTTAGAAAAATTATAGAATTTAATAGAAAATTTACCCGTGAGATCGATTCGTTATTTGATGAAAACGAGAAAACCCAAAATGAGATCACCAAACTAAAACATGAGAGAGATCAGCTTGGAACACTTTATACCTCGGGCATTTTATTCCAGTCTGAAACCGAAATGGTAAAACTCCTGGAAAAGGCTGTCAATACTGTGGTTAAAGAGCTTAGAGCCGATGAAGGATTTATCGTACTCGTAAACGAAAATGCCGAGATTGAAAACATAGTTGCCAAAAATATGGAGCCTGAAGCCGGAGGGGCAAAGGAATTAAGCACTACTATAATTAAAAATGCAATAAAAAATTCGAACCCCCTTCAGTTAAATGATATCTCAAAAGAAACAGAATTCGCATCAAAGCACAGTGTTGTAAAATTGGGATTAACCTCTGCCATCTGTGTGCCGCTAATATCTAATAACACTGTTTATGGGGCTGTTTACCTGGATAGAAGAAACAAACAAAATCCTTTTAAGGATGGAGACCTTACCTTTCTTATTTCTTTTGCAAAGCAGATCGTAAGAGGAATAGAAGTCTCTAAAGAAATAAATAGCCTTGAAGAAAAGCTAAATGAAAAACCGCAGTTGGAATTTCAAAAATTGCGCAAGGAATTTATTTCCGACGATATGATCGGCACAGGGAAAAAACTGTTCGATGTTCTAAACCTCGCATCAAAGGTTTCGGGTACCGATGCATCAGTTTTTATACTTGGTGAAAACGGGACAGGGAAGGAATTACTGGCAAAAGCGATCCACGAAAATAGTAAAAGGGCGAACGAGCCTTTTGTAGCGGTTAACTGCGGAGCTATTCCTAATGATCTTTTGGAATCCGAGTTATTTGGTTATGAGAGCGGCGCTTTTACCGGGGCCTCCAAAAGCAAACCCGGCAGGCTTGAAATGGCTGACGGAGGTACAATATTTCTTGATGAAATCGGGGAAATGAATATTAATCTCCAGGCTAAACTTTTGAGAATTATCCAAACAAAAGAGATTGAAAGGCTTGGCAGTGTAACAACCAGTAAGATCGATGTTCGGTTTATTGCTGCCACCAATAAAGACATATCAAAAATGATTGAAGAAAAACTTTTCCGGGAGGATTTGTATTACAGGTTAAAAGTAATTGAGATAGTAGTACCGCCTTTACGGGAAAGGATTGAAGATGTTGAAGTTCTTGTAAACCACTTCATGAAGAAACATTCGCCGGGAGATAATGAATTTATAATTTCGGACGAAGCATTAAACGTGCTTGAGAATTACGACTGGCCCGGAAATATTAGAGAGCTTGAAAATGTTATTCAGCGTGGAATTATCTTAAGCAAATCCAATATCATTTCTGTAGAAGACTTACCACCGGAGATTATAGACGAAGAAAAAAACGAATTGTATAAAAACGAGAAATCTTTAAATGACGCCGAAGCTGATTTTAGAAAAATGTACATCATGAAAATTCTAAGAAAAGCAAGATCAAAATCCGAAGCGGCGCAAATTCTCGGAATTAATAGAAGTCATTTACACAAACTAATTTCTCAATTAAATATTTCTGTTTAATCCTACCTGTTGTTTACCGGCAACACCCTTTTTGTTTTTAGTGTCGCAAAAATGCGGCACTTAGCAACATTTACTTATAAATCGCCCCAAAAATAATACGGCATGTCCTTTGACTGTTGGTTATCAATTCAACACAACTAAGTGAAACGAATTTGCAAGTATTGGTAGTTGACGATAACACAGCGATCTTAAAAAAATTACGCGAGACTTTTTCAAAAGAAGGCTACGGCATTATTACTGTTTCCAATTCGGAACAGGCATTAAATATAATATCAAAAATTGAAATCGATTTTGTGTTCTGCAAAGTAGATCAGAAAAAATTTTTAAATCAAATATTCAATAAATAACAGGTAGTACCTACTTCTATAAATTGAAAGCAGGCAATTTCGTGCTGGTTAAAAAATGATTCTGTTAAATAGCATCAAATTATCTAAACTATAAACAAAGGGGAATACTAATGTTCAAAAAAATTATTCTATTGAATTTATTGTCCTGTATGCTCGTCATTGCGCAATGGACAAGAGTTTCGGAATTGGAAATCGGTTCGACAGGTAAAATAATGGTTCACAATGAATCGGTTTTTATTTATGGAAAGGATAATGGATTCAAGTTGTCCCGATCCGATGATAATGGTCAAACATGGACGGATATTTCAGGAAATGCACCTGATGAATTAGAAAACATATTCAGCTATAAAGGAAAATTATTTGCTAACAGTTTAACCGGTGTTGGTGTTTCCGAGGACGATGGCGCTTCATGGAATGTACTTTCTTCGGTGACAATAACCGGAACATCTGGTACTATCAGAAGATTTAGTTCTGACGGAGATATCTTATTCGCTGTTTCAAACAGGAAATCTATCTTTAGATCAACTGACGAAGGAAGTACCTGGCAGGAAATAGTTATTGATGACCCGGATGATTTGCAAATTCTGAATTTTGAAGCGGTGGGTGATTATTATTTTGCAATAGTAGTTGGTGCGGGTCTTTTTATTTCAAAAGATGCAGGTGCAACATGGGCAAATGAAAATCCTTCATCTCCTTTGACGGGAGTATATAATTACAACGGCGTAATTTATGGGATGTCCGGCAATGGTGTTTTCAAATTTGATTTTGGCAACGACACGTGGACTGCATTTAATTCCGGCTTCCCCAGTGATGGAGCGTTTTACTGGGTAACCTCAATGACACACATCGGCAATACAATTTTTACAAGTGGGGTGTCAATTTTAGCAAATTTCTCTTCCGTGCATTCTTCATCTGATAATGGGATAAGCTGGGTAGAACCTGATAATACAAATTTACCTTCCCCAAACTCTGCAGGATCATATTTCCATATTACCGCAAATTCATCAAATGTTTTCTACTACTATTACGGCTTAGCTGACGCTGACAAAAGAGGATTATACACGACAACACACAACGCGGTAACTTCAGTTGAAAAGTCTGACGGCCTACCTGAAAATTATTCTTTGTCACAAAATTACCCGAATCCTTTTAATCCAAGCACAACAATTCAATTCTCGATCCCGGAGACGGAACATGTTTCGTTAAAGATATTTGATTCCGTAGGAAGAGAAGTAAAGAGCTTAGTAAATGATAATTTGGGAGCGGGTGTTTATTCAATAGATTTTAACGCCGGTAATCTTTCCAGCGGCGTATATTTTTATAGGCTTAAGACCGGCCGGTTTCAGGAAACAAGAAAGTTAACGCTAATTAAATAATAACCAATTAGGGGTGTCGAAATGAAAGTGTTAAGATTTATAAATAAAATTTTCCTCTTACTCATTATAACTTCCGTTTCAATAAATGCACAATGGGAGTTAACAACAAGCTCAGGAATTACTGAACAATTTGCATCTTCTCCTACTTTGGCTGCGGGCGGTTCATATATTTTTATTGACGGTGCGTACAGGTCATCGAACAAAGGAGACAGTTGGGAAACGATTACGCCGGCAATTGAGCTTAACAGGCCCACGGCTCAATATTATTTTGACGGAAAGCTAATTTCCGGGCACAACAGTTCGGGCAACTGTATTCTATATAGCGATGATAACGGCGAAACCTGGAACGGGGTTGAAGGTGGACCTGTAACTACAAGCGTATATGGCTTTTTAGAGTATGACGGTGTTATGCTTGCTTATTCACCTAAGGGTGTTTATAGATCCGAAGATTCCGGTTTAACATGGACAAACACTTCAGGCAGCATTGGAGTTATAGTATCCATGATTGAACACAACAATAACCTCTTTCTGATCACAACTTCAACAGGGGTCTTTAAATCAACCGACGGCGGTGTAACATGGAATGAATCAAACAACGGTATAGTTGTAACTCAACCTCTTTTCGATTTACCGGGGGAAGAAATATGGAGCCTGGGTAATAGTCTGTACTTTCTAAACCAAGCAGGTAAGTTTTACGAAAGTACAGATAACGGTGAAAACTGGAGTACTTTTAATGCTAATTTTATTCCAAGATTTTCTACTGTTGAATCTGTTACAAGAACGCAATCAGGCGTTTACATACGCCTGTCTAAATTTAACACTTCTACTTCAACAAACGAGCATTCCTTGTTTTACGGAAATGATGCTAGCGGGGAATGGACAAACATTACGGGTAATTTACCTATTGAAAACATGGGGTACGAAATAGTTGAGTACAATGGATATTTGTTTGTCTCTTATTGGTCGTCTGATGATGAATTCTTTAGAAGAAACGTTACATCTGTTACAAGCGTAAAAAATCTTGAGGACGCTTTGCCAAATAGATTTACACTTGAGCAAAATTATCCCAATCCTTTTAATCCGTCAACGAAAATTCAATTCTCAATACCATCGCAGGAACATGTTTCGTTAAAAATTTATGACGCTCTTGGGAGAGAAGTAAAAAATATTATTAACGCTAATTTGGCGGCGGGTTCTTATTCATTAGACTTTGATGCATCGAGGCTTTCCAGCGGAGTGTATTATTATAGGGTTGAAGCCGGAAGTTTTGTACAAATGAAAAAAATGATATTAACCAAATAACGAGTTTAAAATGAAAATCAATATAAATACAAGTTTTATGAAAGGAGCCTTAGCGATTTTCTTTACGATTGGATTAATTCCTTTAAAAGCCCAGGTATTTGAAGATATACTTGGCCATTCAGGCGATTACCATAATTACCGTCAATTTAAAAGCATGTTTGGAAGAGCCACAACAGATGTAAATAAAACTATACCGCTTCAGCTCGAACAAGGTGCCCTTAAAGGGATTTACAGCAAGGAAGAAATTGAAAGTGATGCCGGAGAAGGAGCCTGGAAAGTAATACTCACAGGATGGCGTGATGTTGCAGCTTTTGACAATGAAATAAAAATAGAGTATTGCCCGAGCGCAGTGCTCAATTACGGCAGCAGAATGGAGTATGTTTTCTATTCGCCCGAAATACCCAGTTTCGTTTTTGAAAGTGTTGAAAAAGAATGCGACGATATTAAAGAAGATATTCTTACCGAGTATGAGGATATGAAAGTTAACTGGGGCAGAGACGGGAATAAAATATTGGTATCTGCTGTCTATCCATACACCGGGGGAGTTGATAGTGATGATATACAGGAAAGAATTGTTTTCCTGATGAACAAAAGCCGCGATTTGATAAGAAAAGTCATGGAAGTAACGGTTGATGAAGAGGATGACTACCTGGATCAAATGAAGGATAATACCTATTCATATATGTCAAAAAACGAATTCGAAGGTTTGGTTTCAGGAATGGATTTTACAAGATTCGCCGATCAAACACCCAGGGCCAAGGAAGGATCGTATGCATTCACTACCGCAGGAACAAGGAATCTGGAATTCTTTAATCATGGTTCAAAATTGGAATTTACCTATTGGGAAAAAATAGCATACGGTATTTCCGATACAAGAAAACAAGTAGTGCTGGATCAAATCAGTAGTTGGGTTAATGATAACCCCATGGATAATGCAGAGATGATTGTCCATTGGTATCCGGATTATGAAGAAAACATTCAAGTGAAAGCGGCTTATAACTTAACCGGTCAGCTAGAAGGATCAGAGTTGCACGATATGTTAAATGAATTTATCAGCGACTGGACTGAAAGCTTATATGAAGAAATAAGATCAATAATGGAAGATTACACGCAAGAACTAAAAGAAAGAGAATTATCGTACCTGGAAAAAGGGGTGTTTTTGCTTCTGATTAATAACGACATTTTTAGCTCTGAAGGAACCGCTGAGGAGGTTAATGAGGGGTATTGGGAGTTTCACGTGGACAATACATACCAGTATCAAATTTATAATTACGGAAATAATTTATGGATGACATCCTGGTATAAATTGCCGGAAAGTTTATCGCAGGAAGCAATTAATGAAATAATCAGTTACACTCAGCAGTTTGCTAATGAGAATAGCTTCTCTGATAAATTTCAATACATTGTTCGAAATTATCCGGGTGCTGACAAAGAATATATTCAGTTGGTTGCCAGCCTTGAGTTCCCGGAGCCTGTAGCCGGCGGAGTAATAGCAGAAGGATATAATTCTTTTGTATATGATCTTGCCCAGGAAACCTATTCGCATCTGGAAGACCTTGTTGATAATTACTAATAAAACTTGCTGCGATCGATTGGATACCTTTTAGAAGTTTTTGTAAAAATAATCTTCATACAGGTGTTATATAATGCCAACTAAAAATCAAAGGATCGAAAAAATGAAAAAGCACTATATCATACAATTACTTGTTCTCCTATTACTCGTATTTCTTGTATCATGCAGTGAAGACGACAATCCAACCGAACCTACAGATGACGGTAATGAACAAGTTTCCAATAACAGCGGTCAACCAATACCGGCCGAAGCAAAAGATGCTGACGGTGTGTTGGCTACAATCAGTTATGAATTCCAAACAGCGCCAGGCTTCCCGCCCATAGCAATAGTAATGGGGTTTGCTCAATTCGGCAGCGGTGTTGACGGCGGTAATGTTACTGTTAACGGGAACACGCTTGGTAAAACAACGGAATCCGGAACAACGTTCTATGTTACACCATCTCGAACCAACCCTACTCAATCGCTTACCGGTGTAAATTTTAACGGCTCCGACCATAGTTGGCAAGTTTCCGGCAACGGAGATGTTCCCCAGTTAAGCGGAAGTGTTAAAAGCCCGTCTTTATTTACTCTAACTGCACCGACAAACAATGCAAGCATCACCAAATCCGAAGGAGTTGAAGTTACCTGGACTAATCCTTCCGCAGATTCAAACGTGTTAATAGTTATGGCTGCTTTGGACGGCTCGTCACAATATTTTACTTCGGAGGTTCTGGATGATGACGGAAGCCATACAATTGCCGGTTCGGATTTAGGCAACGTGAGCGGTGATGCGATGCTGCAAGTAGTAAAATATAATTACAGTTCAATCTCATCTGGTGGTAAGGACTATTATATAATTGCGGAAATAGTAAAAAGCGTTGTAATAAAAGTAAACTAAAAAGATCACTCATCATTTCAGATGAATTATAGAAAAGCAGAGGTGAAAAACAAGCCGACGAATAATTGCTTAGACAAGGTCGGGATTGTTTATTGAGTCAAATTATTACGATGCTTCATAAACAGATATCTTCGGATTAACATCTCTCTATTACAAAGAAAAGAGTGGACACTTTAAAAATAAAAAAGCCCTCAAACTTTTGTGAGAGGGCTTAATTAAAAATTGGTGGCACAGCTTATATAACGGCGCCTGTAGCTTTTATCTGGTAAACGGTTTTTACCTTTTTATCTTTTGGGCAGCATGACTTGCCAGCCATATCTTTCTTCGCTTTATCATCCGAACAGGCTTCTTTGGCTTTATTCGAGCATTGAGATTGCTCTTCTAAATTAAATGAATAAACTTCGCCTTCAACCACGGCAGTTTCGCCTTTCGCTTCCATAGGGAACACAATAACACCGTCGTCAACTTTTACCCTTATCGATTCGTATTCTTTGTCGCTTGCTATTTCCATCCAACAGCCGCGTTTGGCGCAAACATCAACTATAAGCCCTTCGATAAGTACTTTTTTACCAACATATTCATCGGGTTTCAACATAATTTCCGATACATTCGTTTTCTCGTTAAGCGTTAATTCCTCGCCGTATTTTTTACCGTCGGCGGCAAAAATGATTGCCGTACTGAAAAGTAAAAACAAGATTGCAGATTTATATTTTCGCATAGTTAGTATTCCTTTT
>JANQLA010000174.1 GCA_028280855.1 Melioribacteraceae bacterium | reverse complement strand
TAGCTATTTTTTTAAATACATTTCTGGGCGTAGTACCGCCGGATAGCGAAATATTCAAGTGCTTTGACCAACTGCTAACGAGCGAGTAAGAATGATCGGCAACTTTTGTTATAATATCATCAGTCGTTTTTTCAATAATAAGTTCTGGTTTCATATTCACCTTCATTTTTTGCCGCAAAGAAGAGCAAACATTTATTGAATAAATTCTTTCCCTTGGTGTCTTGGCGTCTTTCTGGCTGAAATTTTCCTACAGTTCACAGTATTGTCCGTCATCTGCAAGGTTTTTACAAGGGTATCGCCATGTCATGTTCATACCCTCTATAAGGTCGTCTGCCGATTCCGGTCCCCAAGTTCCAGCCGGGTAACCGTAGAGCGGAATCAACGGATCATCATCCCAAGCTTTTTGAATTGGTGCAATAAATTCCCATAGCTTTTCTACCGCATCACCGCGGGTATATAATGTAGAATCTCCTAACATGCAATCAAGCAATAAACGTTCGTAAGCCTCCGGCACGTAAGCGTTCTGCAAGTCAGCATAATGGAAATTCATATTTACATTCTGCACATTGAATCCCTGCCCCGGCACCTTCATTGCAAACTTCAAGAGTATTCCTTCATCCGGTTGAATTCGTAATACGAGTTGGTTGCACGCCTCTCCTTCGGATTGATAATGCCCGAATAACCAATGCGGCGTTTTCTTAAAGTGTATTACGATCTCGGTAACTCGTGTCGGTAAACGCTTGCCGCTTCGAATATAAAACGGCACTCCGCCCCAGCGCCAATTATCGATAAAGAACTTAATAGCCACAAATGTCTCCGTGCGGGAGTTTTCAGCGACACCTTTTTCATGCCTGTAGCTATTAACCTTTTCACCCCTGATTTGTGACTCAACATATTGACCACGGATAACATTCTTAGGAATATCCATTAGCTCAAATGGTCTTAGCGATTGAAATACCTTTAGCGTTTCATTGCGCACCGAGTTCGAATCGAATGACGAGGGAGGCTCCATAGCGACAAGTCCTACCATCTGCATCAAGTGATTCTGGATCATGTCGCGTAAGGTACCGGAGGTATCAAAGTACCCACCGCGATCCTCAACACCAATGCTCTCCGCCGAAGTTACCTCTACACGGTTGACATACTTACTATTCCAAAGCGGTTCGAATATACCGTTGGAAAACCTTGTCACCAAAACGTTCTGCACCGTCTCTTTGCCCAGGTAATGATCGATCCTGTAAATTTGGTGTTCATCAAAGTACTGAAGTAAATCACGGTTAAGCTCCCGCGCCGATTGAAGACCGTAACCAAAAGGTTTTTCAATAATTAGTCTTCGTGAACCGTTTGAAGACTTATTTAATCCGTGCCCGGAGAGATATTTGGGAATAACTGTGTAAAGCATCGGCGGAGTTGATAAGTAAAAAATTACGTTCGATCTCGTTTGTAGCTGTTCATCGAGAGTTCTTAATCGTTCCGCCAATTTTTTATATTCACTGGCGTTTGATGTATCAAGAGAAACATAGAAAAGTTTATTTACAAAGGAATTAATTTTTTCTTCATGCTTTTCTCTTTTGCCGAAGTTATTAATGGCATTGTGCATTTTCTCCTGGAATTCATCGTCGGATAAATCCGTTCTACCAACACCTATTACTGCAAATTCATCCGGCAACAGGTTCTGCAAAGCTAAGTTATACAATGCCGGTATAAGCTTTCGCTTTGCCAAATCCCCGGATGCGCCGAAGATTACAAGTATATGCGGTTCGGGTTTTTCTATTTTGTCTTTCATATCTCCCTTTTATATTTTGCCATAACCTTAGCTAAGGGAAGGCAAGATTGCTAAGATTCGAATGGAATTGATTTTTTTATTTCGTTCCCATAGAAGTATAAAGTTCATATAATTGCTTTATAATTACTTCATCCCTTTCGGGATTCAATATATCTTAATTCTTCGAAGATATATTTTTTTTCATATTCTATTTCGAAAGCCTTTAAAAACTCTTCGTATTCTTGGCTAAAAGTTTTCTTTGAATGATGCACTTCCTGGTTCTTTATATAGTTAATAACCTGAGTAAGCTGCGAATGAGAATAGCTAAAGACTCCATATCCGGATTGCCATTCAAATTTTCCACGTACCAAATTATTTTCGTTTATCCATCTCGAAGAATTCGCTTTTATTTTTTGGACAAGTTCAGATATTGATATGGTTGGTTTTAAACCGATAAGTAAATGAAGATGATCACCAACCCCATTAATAATTATTGGTTTACACCTCAGATTATTAACTATCCCACAAATGTATTTACACAAATCATTTTTCCACTCTGATTGTATAATCGATAATCTATTCTTTACACCAAATACTATTTGAAGATAAACTTGCGAATATGTGTTCGCCATGATTACAACCAAAATCTCTTTGTTATATTTAGATCTTGTGACGTCCCAAAGGGACTATGAATTTATAACTTTTTAAAATCGCTATAAATTTGTCATCCCTAAAGGGATTATATTTTTCATAAAAATATCATGAATCTATAGTTCCGTTAGGAACGAAATTTTTATAATAAGCTTGGTTAGCGCTTAGCTGAGTCCCTTTGGGACGAAACTTTTTTACAACAACAGAATCAATAAGTCTTGCGTTCTAATTAATTTCAGTCTTGAAAGTTCCACTTCTTTTTAGACAACTAACTTAAATCTCTCTTCGAGTCTTTGCGATGTTATGATAGCCCTGTTCTCCAATCTCCTTTCTCGATGAACCGGATGCCGTCTTGTTTGTATGATTTATTGTCCGTATCGATTTTAGGTAAAGAGCCAAAGGATAACACTTCGGTTGGACAGTTAACTATGCAAGCGGAACATCGAACACATTCCACATCGTTCATTGGGATGCCTTTGTTGGCATAGTTCATAACATCAATACCCATATGGCAAACTTTTGTACAAATATTGCATGATATACATTTCTTTTTATCGGCAAAAATGCGATACTGAGAAAAACGATTGTATATGTGCATCAATGCTGCTAACGGGCATCCGAACCTGCACCAGACTCGTCCGCTTAAAAAGAAATATACGCCTACCCCAAGTACACCTGCGAATATTACATCAATGCCGATGTAATAAAACTTCTGCATGAACTGCGCTGCATAAGAGATCTTTTCATTAATAATCGGTATTTCAACGTTGTACAAGATTGAAATTAATTTTAGCCCGGTTATAATAAATGCGGCGAGCAGCGCCCATTGTCCAAAGTTTTCCCACTTCTTAGCTTTGGGGCCGTGAGGCATTAAAGTTCTGTATTCGTCGCCTAATGTTTCAGCTAATGCACCGCAGGAGCAAATCCATCCGCAATAAGCGCCTTTTCCCCATTTGTAAATTATAAGCGGAATAACCACAAATGTTTGAAAGATGCTGAAGATCAGCCAAAATGAAGAGATACTGTTGCCGTAAGGATAAAGATTCCCGAAGTTCAAAGGCCATGCGAGAATAAAGCCGTACGACCGCCAATAACTTTCTTTTGGGAATACTTCGGTCATTATATAGCCGTCTGGCGCACCCAATGCGCCAACGCTACCCATCCATGGAAATATAAACTCGGGCAAAATAAACAACGGCAGCACCTGTATTAACATCAACGTCCACGTCTGAATCTTAATATACTTAGTCGGCTTTACATGTATTCTTCTTAGTCCAAAAATTACTATCGTAAGTGAATACAAACCCGTATAATAAAATCCTTGCGACTTTCCGAAGACGTCTAATCCATAGTACCGTTCACCGAAGAATACAACACAGAAAAATATTCCAACAACTATAAAATACGCATACTTGAATGTCTTCCAATTGAAAGCAAATGTTCCATAACTATCACGAATAAATTTGACCAGCAGGTAAACACCTAGAGCAACCGATACAACAAAGCATATATAAGCAACAGTAGCATTAATGTAATTTGTAACATTCCAAATTCGCGTTGAGTCTGAAAAGAGTGTGGTGATAAGCACAGCCGGTAGTGAAACGAACTTCCACCAGAACTCACCTGAGAACAAAGACCCAAGCAAATCCCCCCAACCTTCAACTCTGCCGAAGAAATGTTTATAAAAGTCCGTACTGCTTTTACCAAAGTATATTACCCCAGAGATTAGGATAAGTAAAAGGAATTGCAGTTTGAGAGTAAGCGAAAGTTCGCCTTCCATCTTAATACCGCTGCGTTTGAAAAACTGAACTGGCAGTTCTTTTCCAATCATGGTGAAAACAATTGAATTCTCAATCTCAACAGCTTGTTTCTCGCTGTCCTCGAGCAGCACGGAGTTCTCTTTTATTTCTTTAACATTTGAGCCCATTATTTTTTTTACACTACCCGATTCGACAAGCGAGTTCAGTCTATCAACATTGCCTTCTTTCGGGCGTGCGAAGTTTTCCTTCCGGTATGAAATAGTTACGCTCCTGGCGTAATCTGCAGTGGCAATAGCTGTTTCAAGCGCAGAGTCGCCGCCGCCAACAACCAGTACATCGTGATCTTTGGCATCTGCCGGATCGAACAACCTGTTGTAAACTTTCGGAAGGCTCTCGCCTGGTATTTGCAACAATCTTGAATTTCCCGATTTGCCGATGGCAAGAACCACGCGCAACGCCTTGAAGGTATTTTCTTCAGTTACCAGCTCGAAGTACCCGCTGCGTTTGTTAATATTATCAACCATTGTGCATTCTTTAACCGGAAGGCTAACGGATTTTATTTGTTCATCAAGTTCGGATAGCAACGATTCCTTGGTGCCGTCGTTTATTTTTATATCGGATTCCTGCCGGTAATCGTTGGGCTCGGCGAATATTGGTTTACCTTTTGGAAAATTTATAATTGTATTCCACTTCTTTGCTGATTCAAGGATAACATAGTTAAGATTGTTTTTATATGCTTCAATACCGGCTGCAATACCTGCTGGCCCGGCGCCAACTATCACAACATCATAAACATCAGTATCTGTATTATTTTTACGCTGTGAATCGAATTCCTTATCTCCAATAAAGTAATCGACTACTTTTTTGCCGCTTTCAGCCGCCAGCTTTAATAAAGGAATCCCGGTTAAATCGCCTACTATAAAAATTCCTTTTACGGATGTTTCACCGTGCTCGTTGATTTCAGGATATCGTTCAACCTCACCTGTGGGAACATCCTTTTGCAGCCAACTGAAGTAATTGGATAACAATCCCATTAGCTATTCCCTGATTAGTTACAAAATTTCGAAATGAATTTAACTGAAAGTATAATAATGATTTGTCCTGTATTTGACGGTCGAAGATAATGAATTAATAATATTTTTTGCCAGTCAAATAAATGTTAACTCCCTGCTAATGCAAATTGTATGATTCCAATCCTTAGTTCTTTTTACTCCAATGGAAAGGCGATTGATATTACTTTAAAACCATCATCTTCTTTGAGATGGAGCCCGACGCTGTTTGCAAAGTATAAAAGTACAACCCTGAACCCAGGTTCCCTGCATTAAAAGTGACATGGGTCTTTCCCGTTGGAGCGATGCCGTTATACAAATTTTCTACTTCCCTTCCGAGAATATCGTAAACCGTAAGTTGTACGAATTGCGACCCTGGGACTGAAAAACTAATCGTAGTTGTTGGATTAAACGGATTAGGGTAATTTGCGTAAAGCTCCATAGAAGTAGGAGTAAAGTATTTATCATCGACCGAGACTATAGGCCCAAAATCAAAATCCGCGAACACGGGCAAATGATCCGATGAACGGTACAGCGCTTCAGCAACTTCGGGCGAAACTGCATCGTTTGGCTGCGCATTGATATTATTGTTGAAATGTTTACCATCGTTTCCAAATGGTGTATAAGAATCAACCTCTATTGTAATACCACCAGCATCCATCAAAGTCTGTGATACAAGTATCATGTCAAACCTGTCGTCCAATCCCCCGCTGGCGCCGCCGTCGCTAAGCTGAGTTGTGCGTGTCGATTGAGTATGAATAGCCCTGAAGTTTACATTATCGTGCCATGTGCCGACTTCATCCAATGGATCTACGAAGTAATGTCGATCAGTATCATCAATCAATTTCTGGAATGCAGGTTCGGATGCTCTATAAATATTAAAGTCACCCAAAACCGTGAAATAGGAATAATCGGATAATTTGTTTGTTAGGAACCTTAGTCGTGTTGCTCCATCAAGTCGTCTAGCTTCATTGTCACTTCCTGTACTTGCTTTTAGGTGAACAGAATAGATAACCAAAGTATCGGGTGTAAAGTTATGTTTAATTCTGATCTCGGAAATATTCCTATCGTTTGTATTTTGTAATGGAAATGTATCATGACTGATAAACTCAACCAGTGAGTCTTTGTAAAAAATAGCATTGTCTGTATCGGAACCATTCGCATCTTTAAATGAACCCGCACTCCACTTATCGTTTAATATATCAGTAAGAATTTCATTAACACCGCTTAACGACTTTATCTCCTGGCAAACAAGGATGTCGGGATCGGCAGCTTCAATAACGGTTTTTATGTATTCATTTCGAGTGTTGGAGTTATCGGGATATTTAAGAAGATTATAACTCATTATGCGAAGTTTTTCCTGGGCAAAAGCAGTAATGCCGAAAACACAGAGAAGAAGAACAACTCTTGTAAGAATTCTACTCATAAATATTTCCTGGGTTAGTCGATATCGGTTGAGAGGATAAAACGCAGTATACGATCGTTCTCGGTATCGGCCACATAAAGTGTCCGATCAAAAAACGCAACTGCGTGAGGACTATTAAATACATCCGGCCCACCGAATGATTCAAGCTCATCACCAAAAGAATTAAATTTGAAGACGCTGTCTTTTTCCGCATCGGCAACAAAGATGTTGTTCGAGTTATCAATTGCAACATCCTCGGGCTGTCCGAATCTGTTTACAGTCATAATATCTGTAGAAAACGGCTCAAGGTTATTGCGGTATCCGACAAAGTCGGCTGTGTTAATAAATCTTAGCCACTGCGTCTTAAAGCTGTTATCGCCGATCAAAGTAACGACAATGTCAAGAGTCTGTCCTCTAAACGAAGTTAACGAGCTAATACGGTTCGCAGAAAGAAGTCCAGTGCCCACCGGCTCAATCAATGGTATTCTACCAATTAAAGTATCAACCTTGCTTCCATCACCCCGCGTAAACTCGGTAAAGGCAAGGATAACATTATCCGGATCAATCAATGTGTTATTAGACGGTCCTCTGCGCGCAACGTAAAATGAGTTTTCCGAAAAAACACAAACACCGGTGTATTCCCTGTCGGTTCTTTGAAAATCGAAAGAAGTTTTCGGAAGTATCCGTGTAATGGGTGCAGTCTCAATTTCGTGACCACTATCAAACATATTTATTTTATACACAGCGCTATACGTGGTTTGCACATTATTGATAAGAGTATCGAACTCAGCGCATACCAATAAATTCAACCTGTAATCCTGATCAAGTGCCACGGGTTTTTTAATTGCTCGAGAACCTAAAACCTCACCGCCTATATTCATAACTACAATTCTATCGTTATCCGTATCTGCTACATATAGCAGAGTTTCCCTTCCAATAATAATATCCTGCGGTTTGCTGAATCCTTCCCAAACCGGGGTTTGCTGAACATAGTTTGTATCGTTTATAACCTGCTGTCCGTTCGGATCAACCGAATTATCAGGCGCTTCGAATTTATCCGTACAGTTAGTTAGTACAAACGCACATAAAGCAATTATTAATAAACTTTTTAGAACTTTCATTAGTACAATCCAAGTAAAATTGAGAATCTATGGGCAGTACCTAATCGCGAAAACCTGGAATAAGCATAATCTACTGTAACATTGGCAATACCAAGCGGTACTCTTAACCCTGCGCCGAATGTAAAATCCTGTTCATCAACGTTAAGTTTGTAACCACCGCGCGCAAAGAAAATTTCTTTCCATGCATACTCGGCGCCAATCGATACGTTTTCACTATTGTCGTTCGGATGGTTCAACTGAATTGAAGATGTAATCCTGTGCATGTCTGTTTGATAAGGTTCGAGCGCGAAACCGATTCTGAACATGGTGGGAGGAGAAAACGATTGCCAATCAGATTTTTCGCGTTTACCGAAAAGAACAACTTTACCATCGGGTGATAATTCATTTCCGAAATTAGTTATTGCTACTGCAAAACGAGTCGTACCTAAACCTGTCCAGTACATTGTACCAAGGTCTATCATAAATCCGCGCATCTTCAACTTATCAAGTGTGCTTTCAATATAGCGCACCGTTCCCCCAAAACTAAACTGCTCAGTCATCCTGCGAGAGTAAGTAAGACCAAACGCAATATCGCCAACAGAAAAATATTCCCCAGTTCCCTGCGGCAACACTTCCGTCGTAACAGGCATATCATCCATGTGAAGTGATGTAAACGAAACCCCGATAACGTCGTTGCCCGATAATTTATAAGTAGCACCAATGAACTCATGTTTAATATCAACTACCCATTCGTTATGCGAAAATATTATTTCGTTCTGTTTTGAGTATGCAAGTCCGGCCGGATTCCAGTAGAGTGCGGAGGCATCGTCTGAGACGGCAACAAATGCATCACCCATTGCGGTCGCCCTTCCGCCAACACCAATCTTTAAAAACTGTGCGGTAGAAATTCCGGACCTCTGTCCGCCCAAAGTTGGGAAGAACTGGCCGAAGCTGCTCACAGCCGGGAGAAGTATAAATATTATGAAGTATTTTTTAATATAATTCATTGGGAAATTCCAAAAATCAAAAAGCAAATAACAAATAATAATCAAATCTCAATTTCGAAATCCCAAACTGAAATGCATTCTTCGTTTGATGAATTCTAGATTGTTGATTGGAATTTATTTGGATTTTGTTATTTGTCATTTGTTGCTTTAATATAGTTAATAGTGTTAGAAACGAAACGATATTCCCAACTTTACATTCCTGCGAGTCAGGTACCTCGCCGGGTTGAAAGGAAATGTATTTATAGGCGCTTGTAAATCCGGGTACAATGGGTCATTCCACGAGGATGGAGTAACATCGCCAAGCTCATATGCTTCGCCTGTAACCGGGTTAATTATCGCCGAGTTTTTTGTATCGAGCAAGTTATTTACCTCGATAAAAAATGTTAGACCAAGTCCCATCAAGTCAAATGATTTTTCAAAGTTAAGATCAACCCAGAACCAATTGTCACCGATCTCTCCATTCCTGTTTTGCCTGTCGGTAATATATTCGGGGCGACCGTCCGTATCAAAATTACCAGTCGCAATAGATGGCGTATATCTTTTACCCGACTGGAAAAATAATCTAACGTAAAAATTGTAATCATCCAGTATACCCTCACCGAACCCAAACAAAGGCTCGCCTTTCGGAACATAAAAATTAAGGGTGGATGTTATTGTAAGAGGCCTGTCCCAGCTAACGAACTCTTCTTTAATCGATTCATCCAAATCACCACGGAGAATAAGCACCCCTTCATCTGCCGATGATGCTTTACCCGTAACAATAGCATATGAAAAAGAAAACATACCGCTGAACCACTTGCCCACTCTCTTCTTGTATTCAATCTCTACTCCCCGCGACCTTGCATAATCAAGATTCGCATAGGTTATAAAATTCTGATTTGCAAAACGGGCAGAACTAATTTTTGCGGTACGTGTTCGAACATAATCAAAAATATCTTTATAGTATGCGGTAACAGTAAGCACATCATCTTGTGTGAATTGAGTTTTTAATCCGAGCTCGTATGCAACGGTGGTCTCCGGGTTTAGATTTGGATTTCCAAATCTCTGGAAAGACGATTGCGCATTCGATGGGCTAAGCTTTGCATAAACAAATTGCGGACGCGGCCACTTGTTAAAATGTCCGTAAGAGAAAAACAATATTTGATTATCGGTAACGGGATGAGAGATACCTAGTCGGGGACTAAGGCGTGCTTTAAACCTTCGGTTCCCAAACCATGCAAATGAATCTTCCTTGTACCTGGTCCCTATTTCATCGGGAATAGTAACAACATCAGGATTCTCAACAGCGTCATCAACATACTTGCCCGGGAACCAGTAATCCATACGCAAACCGAAGTTAAGAATCATTCCGCTGAAGTTAATATTATCTTGTGCGTAAAAAGAGCCACGCGCCGGGTACACTTTATAAATATCGTTGTTCAAGCCTAGTTCACCAAGCCACGGCCGGTAAATATCTATTACCTGCATCTCCTGGAAGACAAGATTGAAGCCGGCTTTAAATTTATTTTTTTCGTCAAAGAAACTTGTTACATCACCTTTTATTGATAGCTCCTCTATGTAATGATCCCGCCAGGTCGAAGGATTGCCGACATCCCAAAACCCATCACCCGGAATTACTCCAACAGTATCGCCCGATGTGTTAAAATATTCGAGCGGAAATGTAACAATATCTTTTCGTTCGGTGTATTCCGACCAATGTTTACCGTTAGCGTCAGCTCTAAGATTGGAGAAGAAATGATTTATCTTAAACTCGTAAAAGGTACTTGAGTTTATTGTGTGCGTCCAACTTAAGTTATTGTATTTATTATTGTGGGTAAACGTATTTGCTTCATCAAGTATATTCTGAAATGAATATTGATAGCCCGGGCTCGGCTCAACGTATTCCAGGTTCGATTGCAGCGATTGTGAATTCTGGTTAATATTTACCGACTGGTTGAAAGAATACGAGAGCTTCATTGTAGGGCTTATATTATAAGTAAGTTTACCAAGCCAGAACCAGCTATTTTCCGCACGCGGGGCAAATCGAGTGCCGTAAAATGTTGATGAATACAACTGTTTGGCAGTGGGCTTGTAATAGCCTTGGGTAATTCCATCGCTTAGCCCTGCATAAAAGCTTCCGAAGAAACTAAGTTCGCCGGGTAAGTCTAACCCGATTGAAGGAAGTAAAAAAGAGGTAATAGGTTCGGGCCCGGAGAAGTTTGCTTCAATTACTTCTAGGTTAAAGACGAAGGGCGAAGATTTAGAGCCAAGGTTATCACGTTTGTACGAAACATACCCCGCATACTTTTGCCGACCTTCCCTGGTGCGAACATTAACTATTCCCGATGTTGCCTGACCAAACTCAGCATTAAACCCACCGGTGATTACTTCAACTTCTTCAATAGCGTTTGAGCTAAGCTGCAATCCGAAGCCTGTACCTGCCAAGGGATCCTGGACCGAAACGCCGTCAAGAAGGAACGCGTTTTCATAAGACCTGCCGCCTCGTATATGAATAGCGTTATCATTTTTAACAACCCCCGCTGTTTGAGTTACAAGGTCGTTGACGCTTTCAACAATCGCCAGCTCTATATCTTCTTTGGAGATAGTCTTTTTACTTTGAGTTTCCTCTACATCTATCAAAGGTTTATCACCGACTACAACTACGTCTTGATCAAGCGTAAGAGAAGATTCCTCAAGCTCAACATCGAGCTGCAGCGTTTTATTTGCAGTTATCTGAGTGCCGGTAAAGCGCATTGTTTTGTAGCCGATAAATGAAACTTCGACGATGTATTCACCTTCTGTTATATTATCAATCGCATAGTTTCCTTCGAAATCAGAAGCGGCGCCGTAGTAAGTTCCTTTCAATATAATATTTACACCCGGCAGTGTCTGACCGTTAGCTTTATCGGTAATAGTTCCCGCTAACCTACCTTGCTGCTGGGCAAATATTAAAACGGGAAGTAATAATAATCGCAAAATAATTTTTATCATGGGGTTAACCCAAATTCTTCAAAAAACACTTTCCTCAACAAGTTATTAACCGATCCTTCAGTAGCATTACACTGATGAAGCGGAAGACCAATAAAGAACAGGCTCTTTGCGCCGTTCATAACTGCAATATTACCGTTAACCTGGCTACTCGATAGATTGTAAACTGGCGTAGCTACATTACTTGGAATAAAAGTGTGAACAAATCCAATCGTAGATTCGGTTGATAAATTAGGATAAGTTTGAACCTGATTGGTTGCAAGAATATTCGCCCCCGGGAAAAGAAAGTTAATCGCTTCTTCCTGCTCGAAACTTTCCACAGGTAAAAAGTTCTGTAACGTTGCAAACTCGTAATCAAAGGTAGAAGATGAGTCCCGGAACGTCAATGAGAAAGCGATTTTCCCGCCGGATGATACGTAATTCTGGGTTGATACGGTAAGTAAGTCCAGGCTTGGATCGGAATCCGAATACCAATAAATATAATCGAATAGTTTCAGCGTTTCCAGGAATGTTATATTTGGGAAAGGCAGATTCGTACCTTCAACATCAAGCACATCGAACTTATCTATTAATGAACCGCCATCTATACTGTTAAAAGATTGCGTGTAAAATTCGGCTGCATTTTCGCCGTTTCCAAAGTCATCAACTACAAGCAGATTACCTTTCGGTTTTTTAACAAACCAACTGCCAGCTGTATCGGGTAGAGGAATAAACGCCGAGCTTGCGCCGGAAATGTCTACTGCCTGAACATACAAACGGTTAAAATCATCCAGTTTCAAATTCGATAATTCTTCAGGTAGTAACCCACCTTCCGAACCGTTTACCAATATTTGAAACGAGGGGTTGGCAGCCGAAATATCGGGAGTTCTCAAAGTAACTAACCCGACTGATCTTTCAAGCTCTACAAAAGTCGTTGTATCGTTTAGCGCTAAATTAATCTGCACAATTGATTCAATGCCGTCAAGATCGTCAACTCCCCATCCAACAGTAATTACCGGGAATGATTCCGTGGGCAAAATGCTTGCTTCGTTCCACTCTATTGTAGGAGCAGAATTCTTAATTGGAAAATTCTGCGATGCGCCCTGCGGATCGATTAAGCCTATATCAAAATATATTTCGTTATCGTTATATACTCCATCATCGTTTTCGTCGATAAAAGGTTCAGCACCGATCGTAATTCCATTCTGGCTAATATTGTTATCGTACTTCCCGTTGCCTTCGCTGTCTACGGCGTGAATAATAAAAGTGAAAGAAGTATCAACGGTTCCTATCGGCAAAGAGAAAATTGAATCATTCTTAGTAGTAAAAGACCATTCGTTATCAAGGCCTTCCCACTTAAAGAAATAACCGAGAACAAGTCCGTCAGGATCATCCCCCCACCAATGTACTTTCAACCTGCTTTTCTGCTGGTTCAGTTCCGTGTTTTCATCCGCATCAATAAATAGAAAAGTATTCGGAGCTTTGTTGTCAACAGGTTTATCCGTAATAGATTCCGAACACGAACTAACAGCAATGAGCAATAAAAGACAAATTATTTTAAACAACTCTTTTTGCATGGTCTTTCCCGGAAACAAGATTAGGATATAAGTATTAAATTCTAAACGGGAATAAGCACTCTAATACTTTCATCTTCATCCTATCGCCATTATCCTTATTTCAAAAGCATCATCTTCTTGACAGAAGAAAAATCATTTACATTAATTTGGTACATATAAATACCCGACGCCAAAGCAGAGGCATCAAATTTTACATCATGTTTACCCGCTTGCTGAAAGTTATTTACAAGAGTTAATACTTCCTGGCCAACTATATTATATACTTTTATTTTTACCAATCCGGGCTCTTTCAATGAATATTTAATTGAAGTGCTCGGGTTAAATGGGTTCGGGTAATTTTGTTCCAATCCATATTCAAATGGAAGAAAATCATCTTCAACACTTACTACCCC
>JANQLA010000171.1 GCA_028280855.1 Melioribacteraceae bacterium | reverse complement strand
AGAGACGACAGTCGCTAAATTTTTATCCTTCGTGCTTTGTCTTAAAGCCCTTTTGCATCCATCCTTTCGCCAAGAATAAAGCTACCGGTGTAATGATTGCTATAAAACCGTATATTAGCCAGAGCATTTCAGAGTTTGTTTCGGCGGGAGTTACGTTGTCGGGGATATAATTCATTAAGAACCACCCGCTATATAAAGAAGTAACAAACTTCGTTAAGAACCACGGGAACTGGCCTATTCCCATGTAAATTCCCGTCATGTTTTTAGGTGCTATTTCCGCTACCCACTGAAGGAACCTTGGCTGCCACATTGACTCGCCGATCGTCATAATAAGAAGATATCCTAAAAGAGTGTAAATGTTTGGACCCATTACAAGTATGAATGTGGGCGATGCCATTACAGCAGTTCCGATAATCATCATCTTGTAGGTATCTTTCTTAACCGTAAGCGCAGTTACCATTGGTGTGAGTATAAAAATTAAAATAGGATTAAGATTAACGAAGAATTCGAAATTGTCGCCAACGAAACCCTCAAACGCCCTGCTTGTATACTGCGGCAGCGTTAGCCAGTTGTGGGCAAATAACGTTTGAACGGGGATTAGAATGAAGATGAAGAACAAGAAACGAAGATCCTTTAACGGAAAGTTTTTGAGATAAAACTTTAATCTTTCCTTTGCTGACATTTCCGCCAGTTCATCCTTTTCTTCTTCTAGCGTCGCATCACCGTTCGCTACTCTAATCTCGTTAACAGCGGATTTCATTGCTTTATTTGTTACAAAAAACAGTACGACCAGTATGCCGAGCAACGTCAACGTTGCATATACCCAGAATACACCAGTAATTTCATATGCTTTCCTGACAGGAGGAGAAATAATTGCCGGAAGGAATCCTCCAAGATTCATCAACGAATAAAGCATTGCGTAACCCATTGCTGCGGTCTTTGCGTTTGTTAACTGCTTAACACCAGCGTAGCAAGCCGGTTGATAGATTCCGTATCCCAGTATAACTCCAAGTATTCCCAACATTGCTATAATATGCGCAGGATTTCCAAAACCGGTTTCCCCGAAGCCCGGCGAAGTTGTTAGCAATACTCGTCCAACCAACATTAATGAAAGAGCAATTAAAAGAGCTTTTCGTAAACCAATCCAGTCAACTGTAGCGCCCAGGAATAACATCGCAATGGTAATGCCGCTTGTCAATATGCCTACCATAATTCCAGCATCAACGTCGTTCAGTCCAATGAAATCATTAAAAAATATAGCAAGCAACCCGACCACGCCGAAGTAAGTTAATCCTTCAAGTACATACGATAAATTCACACCAAGCAAGGCTTTAGAGGTATGGGCAAGATCAATAAACGGTTGAGTTAATTCGAGGATAGTGTTTTCAAAGAATCCTTTTTCGTGTTCCTCCTTTTTCGGTTTTTCACTCATTTGAAAAACAATTACAAAAGCCACGGGAGGTAGAATCAGCGAGAATAAGAACCACAGAACCGGTTCTGAAAAATTCTTTGCTATCGCTAGTCGGGATGTTCCAAGAACAAAGAAGATATAAAAAATAACTGCGAGTCCTATAAATACTACTAAAAGATCACTCATAGTCCACCATGATTTATTTAATAATGTTTACTTCGTTTTCTAATAAGATTCCAAACTTATTTTGCACAGTCTTATGGATTAACTCCATTAATTCAATTGCTTCGTTTCCGCTTGCTCCGCCGTAATTTACAATTACAAGAGGCTGTTTAATATGAGTACCAACATTACCTATTCTTTTTCCTTTTAATCCCGCTTGCTCTATTAACCACGCAGCGGGAATTTTTACAGTTGTTTCGTCGATAGGAAATGAAGGAACGTTATTGTATGCTTTACAAAGATTAAGATAGTTCTCTTTAAGAATAACGGGATTTTTAAAAAAGCTTCCTGCATTTCCTAGCAGAACCGGATCAGGAAGTTTACTCCTGCGTATTTCTTTTACGGCTGTTGCAACGTTACCCAGTGTAGGAGTAATATTTCTAATTAAAAGAAACTCATTTAATACCTTATACGATGTATTCAGTTTTGGATAATTCGATAGTTTTAAACGCACTTTGGTTATAAGGTATTTCTCTTTCAGCTCATTTTTAAATATGCTGTCCCGGTAGCCGAATCTACAGTCAACTTTTGTAAATACCTGCTTAGAACCCGTAGTAATATTGATTGCATCAAGTGAGTGGAAAACATCGGCCAGTTCGACACCATAAGCGCCTATGTTTTGAATAGGTGCAGCACCGACACAACCGGGTATTAGTGAAAGGTTTTCAATACCGCCGAGATTGTTATTAACACAATATTCAACCAGATCATCCCACTCTTCGCCAGCTGCAGCTTCTACAAGTGTTGCCGAATCGTTCAATGGAGTTAAAACTATTCCTTTCATTTTTGTGTGCAATATCGTCCCTTCGAAATCATCAACGAATAAAATATTGCTGCCGCCGCCCAGTATTAAGAACTTTTCCGTAGGATCGTGATGATGTTTTAGATATTCAAAGGCTTCCTGTTCGGTTGATACTTCAACAAATTGCTTTGCCGAAACATCAATGTGAAATGTGTTGTATTCTTTGAGAGAAAAGTTTACTCGTATATTCATTAAAACCGAAATTACAAATCATTACTGTCAAAGATATTGCAAGCCGATTAGAAAACAAAACCAATTTTCAGACACGGATTTCACGGATTACACAGATTGGTAAAAACTAATAATATATTTTTCTAATAGACTTCAAAGACGAAGCCTCGCTGTAACCCAAACTGTTTTTTTAATAAAACCACCCTACTTGGTTAATGTAAAGAAAGAACTAAATTGATCTGATGAACAGGAAATATGTGTTTGATTTAATTCCAATAGGTTTGCCAAATTCTTTTTCCGTCGGTGTGAAGTATTGCCGCCTTGTGCAAATCGGTTCGAAGGATTTTCACTTTGTTTGCCTCAAGAAGTTCAATCGTTTCAGGCGACGGATGATTAAACTTATTATTTGGCCCGCAGCTAATCAATGCTATCTTCGGATCAACAGCTTCAAGAAAATTACGGCTCGTACTCGTTTTGCTTCCGTGGTGCCCCGCCTTTAGCACATCGGACTTTAGAAAATCCCGGTAGAGGTTTATGTAATTCCGCTCCACCTTTCTACCGGCATCACCAGTGAATAGTATGCCTACTCTCCCGTATAAAAGTTTCATAACTGTACTTTTCTCATTAAGATCGTGAAAGTTTTCTTCGAACATTCTTTCATCAGTCAGTATGTATAGCGAGGTATTACCCATTTGTAATATCTGTCTTTCTGCGTACTTCATTGGAGTTCCCGAGCCCTTCACAAACTCACCGAATCTCACGTCTTTGTTAAACGCAGAATCCACGGATGGCTTAATTACAGTATCGATCATCCCCCTAGAGATTAGCGATTCATATCCCTTGTAATGATCGGCGTCTGTATGCGATACAAAACCATAGTCAACAGTTTTAATCGAAAGATTCTGAAGCAACGGTTTTATTACTCTTTCACCGTTATCAAATCCGAAAGTTGAATTGCCCGCATCTACCATGGCTATTTTTCCATTTGGAAATTTAATCAGGAACGAGTCACCCTGCCCGATGTCAATCATAACAATCGATAAGATATTATCCGGAAGTAAATGTTGATCGTCAATTTTCATAAAGATATAGCAATTTGCCGCAATAAGAAACGCTAGCATCAATTTAGCGTGTCTTTTCCGAAAGTGACTTTTAAGAACGAACAGACCTGCTACCGACAAATAGAAAACAAAAAGATCATACAGACTAAACTGAGGAATAAACAGAAATGAGTGTTCCCACTTACCAATTTTATCAACGATTAAGAAAAGCAAATAACATAACAGCTCATTTGCGCTAACGTAATATGCTGCAATTAATTCAATAAACGGATAGACAACAAGTGATATAATTCCAATAGCAAGAATTCCGCCAATCAATGGAATAACGAACAGGTTTGCAATTAATGCTACAATAGAGAATTTGTGAAAATAAATAATTGTAAACGGGAGCGTTCCAATCTGAGCTGCAAGTGAAACCGAAATGAATAGCAGTATTCCCCTGGTAAATTTCGAATTAATTTTCCAACCACCTATAAATGATTGGAAGATTGGATAAATAATAAAAATAGAGAGTACGGCAGAAAACGAAAGTTGAAAGCCGGCATCAAAAATTTGATTCGGATCGAATAATAAAATTACGAATGCCGCAAGGGCTAATGCATTGAATTGGTTATACTGACGGATAGAAAACATATAAAAGATAATAATTACAGCCATAATTGATGCACGAACAACCGAAGGCGGCGCCCCCGTAATTAGCACAAAGAATATTAACCCTGTTACGGTTAATACATTTTTCACCACTATATTAAAACGTGAAAAGAGGAAGAGAAAAATGAGTGCGATGTACCCCACATGAAGTCCCGAGACAGCCAGCACATGGATCACACCTGCATTAATAAAACTCTCTCTTGTTTCGTAATCGATACTGCTCCTATCGGCAAGCAGAAGTCCTTTTAGTAAAGCTGCTGTTTTTCCATCGTACATATTTTCGAGCGAATGTACGATTCCTAACCTTATCCCGTAAATCATATTGGTGAAACTAAATGAATTGGTTTCACGACATTCAACATCCTTAAGACCTTTTATATAAAACAAGCCGGAAACTCCCTTTCCGGATAAATATTCAAAGTAATCAAACTCGAATGGATTTCTCCGCTCGCGAGCTTTTTGGATTGCGCCTACGGCAATAAGCGTATCGCCGATTGAATAACTGAATCTTTCATATGCTGGCTTACTCTTTTTGACTTTACAAAAAAATCTGTGATTCAAATCGAACTCGGAGTTTTTATAGAACAGTTTTGCTGCATCAAGATAAAACTCAAAATACTTTTCCTTGGGTAGATTAATTTCCGTAACGATACCCTTTAATTTTACGTTTTTAATTCGGGCATTATTAAACGGGTAACTTGCCTGTTTGCCGCTTACAATATTGCAGTAACAGAATCCAGCGTAAATAACAAGCGTAAATAGAATTAGGTTTGTTAAAACTTTCCTGTTCGCTTTCAGAACTATTAATAAAGCCACCAGGAGAAGAACAAATATCAATATTAAGAGAACGGGCGAAATGCCCTGAACAATTCCGGTTAAGAGTATTCCCGAAGAAAACAGAATTACAAATTTTATTAAAGGATAGTTGCCCACCTAATCTATCCTAATAGATGATTAACTTCTTTCCAGATAAATAATTTTGCTAATTAATTAACTTACAATTTAGATTAAAATACTCTTAATTGCATCTTTAATATCATACAACTTCCTGATGCTGCCGGCAATAGAATCTGCACTATCACCTGCCGTAATTGTAAGCGCAGGATTAAATGTGTGTTTCTTTATTGAAAGGTCTTCGAAGTTGCCATGGTCGGAACATATTAAAATTGTTATTCCGGGCGGAATATTTGAAAGAATGTAAAAAAGGAATTTATCCAAAGTTGATGTTACTACATCAAATTGCTCTTTGATTCTACTGTGCCCAAGGTGGTCTGTCAAGAAAAATTCATATAGGGTAAAATCATTTTCCGTGGCTATGTTTAATAGATTGTTTGCCGCTTTCCGCGGTGATATTACTTTTAAATTGTATCCTAATTTTTCGCGCCAAACGCGGTTTGTAATTTCCGCTGTTAATGCTTTGCCTGAACGAACCTCGTTCTCTCCATTAAATGCTATTTTACTTTCAAATATGGAACGCGCAAATACACCAATTCTCCTTTTGCCTGAATTAAGATAATCGAAAAATCTTTGCGGGTATGCATTTGCGAAACAAACTTTTTTACCTGCATTTTTCAATTCAGCGAATAAGTTGTTTTCTCTAATTACCGGAATCAACCTGCTATGAGGAAACGGCCCGAAATGTTGACCGATTATTTCCGGTGCATTCACCCCGCATAAAATGCTCGCCTGCCCTGTGCCGCTCTGAGGAATTCCTTCGACCCCCATAAGCGGATCGACCGGGAATAAGCAGAACTTATCTTTGTTCATAAATTGATTTTCCAGGTGAGGTGTCTCGCCGAATATTTCATTGATAAACTTGAAGGGACGGCTGAAGAATGGATTTTTTACAGGATCTTTTTCACCGATGCCAATTCCGTCCAGAAATATTACGAGTACTTTGGACATTTTCGCTAAGATTCGTCTTTCGAAGTAACCATAATGGTAACGGGACCGTCGTTTACTATTTTCACTTCCATCATCGCGGCGAATATTCCTGTTTTAACTTTTTCCGAGCCAATGTTTTCTTTAGTCCTATCTATAAATTTTTGATATAACTCTTCAGCGTGCTTTGGTTGAGCTGCGTTTGAAAAACTAGGCCTGTTACCTTTTCGCGCATCGCCGTAAAGTGTGAATTGAGAAATGATAAGCATTTCACCTTCGACATCCTTAAGCGATAAATTCATTTTACCGTTATCATCCTCAAAAATTCGAAGGTTGCAGCACTTATCGGCTACGAAGTTTACATCCGTCTCGCTGTCTCCATCCTTTACACCTAACAGGACAACCATTCCTGTAGTAATCGTTTGCCTATAATCATTTTCGGCAACAGTTACTCCGCCCTCTTTTACACGTTGAACAAGTGCTCTCATTTCTTCTCCGCAATTACAACTCGATCAATACCTAAATAATCTTTCACAACTGTCGTATTCTTATAATCCTGCATGAGCAATTCATTCACTGCCTCAGATTGACCGATTCCAACTTCCAGGAATAGTTTGCCCTCGTGGTTCAATAGTTTTGTACCAACATCTGCCAATCGTTTATAAAACTTGTAACCGTCGGCATAGTCTGTTACAGCAACAGCAGGCTCGTAGCTTAATATTTCCGGTTGAATTGAATTATATTCCGATTGGGAAACGTAAGGAGGATTAGACACAATAATATCATAAGTTCCTATCGTGTTAAGTTTTGAATCATCAAAAAGATCAATCTTTTCAATTGCAATCCGGTTACTCAACCCGTGAAATTCAATATTGCTTTTCGCTACGGTCAGCGCTTCTTCGGAGACATCGAAACTTTTTATTAAAACACTTTCGGAGTTCCCGGCAATGCAGACAGGAATGTTGCCGGTACCTGTGCCAACGTCAAGTATCTTAGTTTGTTTTGCTCCATTGATTGATTCAATCACCTTTTCAACAAGTATTTCCGTTTCCTGGCGCGGAATCAACACATCATTATTCACATAAAAGTCTAAACCGTAAAATTCAACTTTTCCAAGTATATACTGCAGCGGTTCACGCTTTCCACGACGGGAAATGAATTCGCGGTACTTTACCTTTTCTTCCTCGGAAATAGGACGGTCGAACGACATGTATAAATCTATTCTCTTGCAGCTAAGTATTTCGGCAAGCATTAATTCAGCATTGGTTCTAGGTGATTCAACTCCCTTTTTCGCCAAATAGTCTGTTGATAATTGTATTGCTTCTAAAACTGTTAACATGAGTCCCTAAAAATTTCGAAGTGTAAATATACTTAATTACAAGCTATTACTCCGAAGCAACAAGTCGAATCCACCTAACCTTCGAGGTAAATTCCATTTTCCTTGATCGTAGCTTATAGCCTAGTAGAGATTCAGTAAGCTCGTAGCAGCTTCACACATATAAATAAGAGATTGGGATTAAGAGAAAGATTTTGATTACGATTAAGAGTTTAATTTGGTTTCAGTCCTTTCTTAATCTTCATCTGCTCTTTGTTTTTTCTCAACTACCAGATTAAGACAAAAAGTAGGATAAAGATTAAGACGTTTATCTTGTTCAATCCTAAGTATAAAGAGATCCTAACGCTGTGGGGTTCAATTTTATAACATGATACGCCTCTAACTAACACAATCCAGAAGTGCTTTAGCAAAACTTATCTAACTAATCTAATCTTCGGCATACCACCTTCTCTAAATGAGTTAAACCAATTAAACGTATACTCAATCGCTGGTAATACTGATGATCCGTGATCACCGCCTTCAATCGTAACTAAATCAACAAAAGAGGCGCCGTTGTTTATTAAAGCGTTACGAGTAGTAGTTGCATTGTTGTACGGCACAAATGTGTCGGCGTCACCATGAATTATTGTTATTGGAGCGATGGGTGTCCAGTCAAGTAAAGAATTTCCTGTAAAAGCATCTACTATATAACTAAGAGAGAGACTTCTTATTCCGTCAATAAAAGAATCGTTAAAAAGTTGTCTTAAATTAGTAGGCAATTGGTCGTCAATCTCACCCGTTGTTAAAGAGCCGTTGAATAAAGCAGGTGCAATAGTATTGTAAGGAGTTTTAAATATTTCGTCAACTCTGTTCCACTGGTACACATCGTTATAAGCAAGGGCAATAAAAGAAATAAACGAAGGACGAGGATATTCGTCATCAAGTGTTATGAATAATGCTGTTCCTAAAAGATCGTGCGGACCTGCCATTGGAGCAGAAGCGGTAACGGTGAATTCATCACTAAGATTTGCTTCAATTTCTTTGTGTGCCGCCATTGTAACATATCCGCCCTGCGAATAACCGGCTAAAAATAACTGATCATTTAGCGTAATATCATTTTCTTCGCAATACTGCTTTGTTGCGCGAAGCATATCTATTGCCGTTGACGCAGAAGTTTCTTCATGAAGGTAGGGATGAAACATGTCTGAAACTCCAAAGCCAAGATAGTCCGGCTCACTTGTTACATAACCCACCGACGCAGCGATTATACTTTGATATGCATCCTGCAAACTTTCGCTGCCAACCCTGTCACGCTTTGTTTGCGTGCCATGATGAAGGCTTATCAATGGTGCGGCATTATTCACTTCTGGTTTTCCAATTATTCCGGATGCATCTACCAGGTTGCCCTGTGCATCTAAAGTTTTGTAAACAATCTTAATCAACTCGATGTCATTTTGCGCCTGGAAATCGGAATTGAAATCCGGAAATCCAATTGTTAAAAAATTATTGATCGTTACAGCTGATAAAGTAGCAATTACTTCAGATTCTACTATCTCTCCCCTTTCATCGGCAATGTTGTCCGGTCCGACCGGGTCGTTACTGTCATCTGAGCAAGAATTGATTAATAGCAACAGAAGAATCAATACAAATACGTGTAATTTCGAAATTTTTTTCATTATGGTTTTCTCATCAGATTTTAGTTACAAAACTTTATTTTAGAAGCAATAGTTCTAAAATATGTTTCTTTGAATAAAAAGAATAATCAAAAATGAATGAACCGGTTAATACTCTAACAACAGCGCATACAATATTGGTTGTCGAAAATTTACACAAGAGCAAAATGTTTTACCAATTGCTCTTTGATGTTGAACCAGTCGTAGACGAAACAAATATTGTCGAGTTGAAATTAAATGAAAACTTTATTCTCGGGTTAATAACAAAAGAATTACCGGCAAAGCTTTTTGACGCCGAGCTGATGGTAAAATTCAAGCTAGATAAAGCGTCCTCCGCGGAATTATATTTTGAATGCGACAACGCTGAAAAAATACACGCTAAAGCACTTCAACTCGGGTGCCTCGAACTATCTCCTTTTCAACAAAGAGTTTGGGGGCACTCAGTAGGATACTCGGTGAATCATGATGGACATGTGTTGGCATTTGCGAAGGGTATTCGAAAAGATATTTGATTCCTAATACCGGATTCTGTGATCATTTACTTAGATATAAGAAGTATCGGATAAAACCCTTAAATAAAAACACAATTCTTAATAACCTTTTTCGCTGCCGCAAATTGTTTTTTATCCGACGTTGCAAAACAATCGGCATCCCACTCAACCGCACAGGCTATATGGATTGAATCCATTGCTCGAAGTTTGTTTTTTTCGAGTAACTGTATAGTTGTATTTAATACTGAATAAGTAATTTGTACTACATCAATATCTTCTACCTCTTTCGAAAGAACATTTTTAATTCTGTCGTAGTGTCTTTTCGAAATATTCTTTTCCCTCAGCCTTCTGTTCATACCGGAAATTATCTCAGGCAAAAGAATTATACTAACGCCGAGTTCAGTCGCTTCCGAAAACAAATCATCTACTTCTTCGCTGCCGACTTCTTCAACAAATCTTTTTGCGTAAGCTGATGTGTCTATAAATACACGCATCAATCCATTTTCCTCTCCGACAAAATTGCCGAAGATAAATGTTTTCCTTTCACTGAAAGCCGTAATCCTTTCTTTTTCCACGCAGGGAGTTTATCCACATTATCTCCCCCGGGAGTTATTTCAGCAATTGTTTTGCCGTGCCTTATTATTCTGATAGTTTCACCGTTTTCAACTTTTGTTAAATACATCGAAGCATTATTCCTGAATTCCGTAAAATTTATTGTTCTCATTTTTAGCCTCTAATTTATGTACATCAATGTACAGAACTGCACGCTTTAACTCAAACAACTTTACAATTAATTTTTCCGGGAACAGGTATTCTATGTAAAACACTTAATCAATGAAAGTCTCGCAGAATGGAATTATAGTAAAAGAAAATCCATTCGAACGAAAACCCCCTGCAACGGTATTAATAGCACTAATCACATTATTATTAAAAAATGGTCTCCGACACCTTCAAAACCCTCCTATTCGAAATCGAAGTCCCTTTAGGGACGAAAGTATGGTAAAACTAAAATACCCAAAGTGCTAAAAGCTCCATCGGTGCGACAATATATCCTGCAGCAAACTGAGTACCAAAAAGTCGTTCTTTATGCCTAGGAAATAACGGAAGAAATGGACAACAAGGCTTTGCAGCTTGAAGCTTTCTCTCTTCCGGGAATGAAGCTGTGGGCAGCTTGATAGGTGTTTTAGTTAATCATGATAAAGATGTTTTAGCAATAACGAAAAAGAAGCAGGACTGGCTGTTTGTTTATACACGTCGGCGATAATTCTGTAAAATTTTGAAATAAACTGAGAGCACTAAACAAAGCTCTCAAAACAAACAATTATCTTTCCAAAAAATATCCAACAATGTAACTATTTATTCATTACACGATAAGTATCAACCATTATTCATTATTCCAAAATCCTCATTCAGACATTTTTTAGTATTTTTTATAGTTACTTTTATTATTAAGTTTAGTTCGATTTTTATATGAGTTTGCTTTTGAAGTAATGATTTTTTTTGAATTCAAGTAATCTTTCAAAAAGATAATTGAACATTTACTCACCCTACTCGCAACTCGGGATAATACGAACAAATTAATATACATCCTTTGAGAAGCTCGAATATCATATTGAGCGTTTTAGTGATATTGAAGCTTTCCTGGCTTATTGTTTACGCTCAAAACTCGCAAATCAGGTTTGAACACCTGTCAATTGAAGACGGTCTTTCGCAATCGTCGGTCCGTGCAATTTACCAGGATCAAACCGGTTTTATGTGGTTTGGTACTGAAGACGGTTTGAATCGCTATGACGGTTATAATTTCAGGATATTTAAGAACAATATTTATGATTCAACCAGTATCAGTAATAACAAAATAATTAGTATATCCGAAGATGCAGACGGTAATTTATGGATTGCCACGATGGACGGATTAAACATGTACGACCGGTTTACCGAATCTTTTAAACGCTTCGACTTTGCAGACAGGTTTCCCGATTTTATAATTTCAAGCACAATAGCATCAGTCCTCGGGTATAATGATAAGAACAAGAAAAATATTTGGTTCGCCACGCGAGAGGGAATATTTAATTATAACATTAAGAATGACACTTTAACACACTATAATTTATCCGATGATCTCGAATTTAAAAAGGTTGACCAGGAAATATTACTCCATCGGAACAGTGCAAATTTAATTCATGCCGTCTGTACCCGAACTGCAATTTTCAGGTATAATAAATCAGATGATAGTTTTGAACAAGTATTCCGCCCGAAAGCTAATCCTAACGGGTTCGAATCATATTTAACCCCATTATTTGAGGATAAAGAGAACTACCTATGGTTTGGATCGTTTAACGGACTTAACAGGTACAATCCCATAAGCGGCGAAAATAAACTCTTTGAAAAAATAATAGATCAAACCATAGCCAGGAACCCGGAAGCAGGCATCATTAACAGTCTTGTTGAAGATGATCATAACAACCTTTGGATAGCAACCAGCGGTTACGGTGTGTATAAGTTTAATAAAGCGGATGAAACCATTGATGTGTACTCACACGAACCGGATAATGAATTTTCCATAAAACTAAACGTAGTTGTATCAATCTATAAGGATAGAGCCGGCATTATTTGGCTTGGACTAAACGGCAGCGGTATAAATAAGATGAATCCTTATACAAATAAATTTGGTTACCTTAGCCGCTCTAACAGCGGATTATCGTTTAACAGTATAAGAACAATTTTCGAAGATGCTTTCGGCTATTTATGGATATCCGGTTATAACGGGCTTAAAAGGTATAATCCCAAAAACGGTGAGTATAAAAGTTATTATAGAAATCCGGGCGATCCGGTTTCCAGGGTTCTTACAAATATTACTTACACAATTATTGAAGATAAAAACGAACCTGAAAAATTTATGTATTTCGGAACAGAAGGCTCCGGGTTATTCAAGTTCGATCTTCAAGAAGAAATTTTTTCTGAAATATTTCCGGTTTACCCCGAGCCCGTAACTCTAAATACCAATTTAATTTTTAGTTTGTA
>JANQLA010000147.1 GCA_028280855.1 Melioribacteraceae bacterium | reverse complement strand
GGCATTTTCTTTTACAATGCTTTGAGCCGGCGCTTGATCAACCAGGATCCCAGGAGGATGGTTGATTTCTTTTGGGCTAAAAAAATATACAACTGCCAGAATAAGCGAAACAAAAAGTACAGAATATGCAAATTTGTTCATTAGTCCTTGTTTATCGATTTCGAGAAATTGTTATCACAAATTAAAAAAAGATTTATACTTTTTAGAAAATATTAGCCGGTACATGGTATGCTGCTACAAGAAACGGTAAGGCAAAATTTTTAAACACAATTCATATTAACAAATCATGATTGAAAGCAAGAGAACAAGAAAAATGAGTTTAAAGAAAATAGGGTCATTTTTTTATCCCTAAAATGAATCTTCCGGGCCTGTCCGTTCGCAATAATAATAATGATTTGGGGTTATTTTTAACGTATTTTGCTAAAGTTATCCATATGTTAAGTTATTGTAAATTTCTAGCACGGATTTTGAGATAGAGTAACCACGTAATTAAACAAGCCGTATATATATTTTTTTATACGGTTTAGAAATTGAAAATAATAGTCATTTAATTCGAGGTAAATGATGGCAGACAAAGAATTCAATGCTTTCAAAATGGCTCAGGAGCAATTTGACGGTGTAGCCGATATTCTTAATTTGGATCAAGGTACAAGAGAACTTTTAAGGAATCCGTTAAGGGAATTTCATTTCAGCATTCCCGTTAAAATGGATGATGGTTCCACAAAAGTATTCCAGGGTTTCCGTGTTCAGCATAACGACGCACGCGGCCCTTCAAAAGGCGGTATTCGATTTCACCCGCAAGAAACAATTGATACGGTAAAAGCTTTAGCTACTTGGATGACATGGAAGTGTGCAGTTGTAGACATTCCCCTGGGTGGTGGTAAAGGTGGCGTTATTTGCGACCCGCATAACTTAAGTATGAAGGAGCAGGAACAAATTTGCCGCGGATGGGCCAGACAAATGGCAAAAAATGTTGGTCCAATAAACGACGTTCCGGCCCCCGACGTAATGACAAACGCACAACACATGTTGTGGATGCTCGACGAGTTTGAGGCAATTCACGGCGCAAAATTGCCGGGCTTTATCACCGGAAAACCGGTTGGAATGGGCGGCTCCCTTGGAAGGACGGAAGCAACAGGTTATGGAGTTATTTATACTGTTAGAGAAGCGCTGAAAGAATTGGGAATCAAACCTGAAGATACAACTGCAAGTTTCCAGGGATTCGGTAACGTATCTCAATACGCATTGCAGCTTTATACTCAGCTTGGTGGAAAAACTATTTGCGTTTCGTGCTGGGACCAGGAAGATCAAACATCCTATTCCTTTAAAAAGGAAAGTGGAATTGAATTGGAAGAGTTACTTACGATTACAGATAAATTCGGCGGCATCGATAAATCGAAGGCCAAGGATTTAGGATACGAGGTACTGCCCGGTGATGCGTGGATTGAGCAGGATGTTGATATTCTTATTCCGGCTGCCCTCGAAAATCAAATTAATGAAACCACGGTTAAGCTAATAAAAGATAAAGTGAAAATTATTTCAGAGGGTGCCAACGGACCAACTACCCCAGAAGCTGACAAAGTATTACATGAGAAAGGAATTGTTGTTATTCCTGACTTCCTGGCAAACGCCGGTGGTGTAACCTGTAGCTATTTCGAACAAGTTCAATGTAACATGAACTACTTTTGGGAAAAAGACGAAGTGCTTGGGAAGCTGGATGTAAAAATGACTGCTGCTTATCACGCCGTTAGTGAGTTATCACAGAAGAAAAAACTTTATATGCGTGATGCTGCTTACGTAATTGCAATTCAAAGAGTTGCTCAAGCATGTAAGGATCGTGGCTGGGTATAGTAGAAAATTGTAAATTCTTTTATAAAAAGAGCCTTCGACAGAGGCTCTTTTTTTTGCTTTCTTAAAATGTATCAAAGTTACTCCTGTCTATCCTTATTAAAGGCATCTCTCTTTATACCACAAATTAAAATATTTCATTTCCAATTCGATAATAAGCATAGAAATTAAAGCAATTTTATGGCAGGGTGTGAAATGAGGCATTTAAGAGGTCTTCATATTTTCTTATTTAATTTAATCCTGATTCCGACATTATCATTTCCGCAAGGTGTTACAAAAGTTTTAATATCGGGATTGGGAGGACAGCACGATACTGACGTTCAAACCGCATTTGAATTGGGATACGCAAGTTATGACGGATCAAATTTTTCAGGAACAATTACAAAGTATTTTGACATCGGTATTACCAATAGCCTGGACTATGCTAAAAATAATGGTTATGAGGTAGTAGTCAGATCTACCACGGGTTTAGTCACCGCATTAGCATACGCGCCAAGTTATCCGGAAGTTCAGGTTTTCATGCCCGCAGGCAGCAATTCTTATGAATACGTTTTTTCCGGTGACATTGAATCTTGTCCAATTGTCGTAACCGGGGCGGGAGATAGTCATAATGAAACCGGTTATAAGGTTGAATTCTTTGCACCTGATCCTATTACAATTGAACCGGATAGATCAAGTTTTCCTAACGGATATATTGCAGGACAAATTTCATTTATTGCAAATTCTATGAACAAAACTATTCAAGAGGCTCGGATAAGTGCAAGAGAAACTTTAAAAGGTGGCGAAAATCCCGACATGTATGACGGATATGGCAAAGTTGTTGTACAAGATGTTCTTGACCAGGCGCTTCCGGTTGAGCTGGTTTCATTTAGTGCAGAATTAACAAATGAAGGCGTCTTATTGAATTGGGAAACAGCAACTGAAGTAAATAATTATGGGTTTAATGTCGAAAAGAAACAGGCTGAAGGTGACTGGTTGAATATTAGCTTTGTGCAGGGACACGGCAACACCAGTTCGCCGAAGAGCTATAAATTCCTTGACACAAATCCACCTCCAGGTAAGCTGCAATACCGCTTAAAGCAAATAGATACTGACGGATCATTTGCCTATTACGAAACAATAACAGAAGTAAGTAACACAATAACAACAGTTGAAGAGAAGCAATTTCCAACGGAATTCAGTTTATCGCAGAACTACCCGAATCCTTTTAATCCTGTTACGACAATAAAATTCTCCGTTCCTGCTTCGAGCAGCAATAGAAATACAACGTTAAAAATATATGATTTGTTAGGCACAGAAATAGCTGTATTAGTTAATGAAAAAAAAGCACAGGGCGAATACGAAGTCCAATTTGATGCCGGTAGCTTTGCAAGCGGAGTCTATTTTTACCAGCTTGTTAATGGAAATCATATCTCTACCAAAAAATTAACGGTTACGAAATAGTACCAAAGGCATACATCAATGGTATTAAGTCATTTCAGAGCAGGAAACATATCCATTATTTTTTTAAAAGCACTTAATAATATTGCTCTATAGAGTGCTTGATCTACAAATACTATCGTTTGTCTCATTTTACTTTTAAACTTAAAGACCACTTCATATAATTGCCTCCACTAATGTGTTATCAACCTATAGTCATTTTAAGTTCGTTCTTCGTGCTGTAAGTGTGAAATTTCTGATCTTAAGATGAAGCCGGTTTGCAATAATTGTTTATACGAATAGATCAACAAGGGCTGCTATTCAGGTCTATTAAGCGGCAAGGGATTTTTTAATGAACTCCTTTGAAGCTAATAGGTAAGTATGAATAGTAATAGAAACTTTGCGCTATAACCTAATCGGGTTTAGTCTAACCTACGATCAATAGTTCGCTTTTCAGTTGGATGCAAAACTGAAATTTTTAATAAAAATTGGGTGAGGGTAAAATGAAATCCAAAAAACGAATTTTAATATTATTGTTGCTAATAGTTATCATCTCGTCTCCAAAAAAGTATTATGCAAATTCCTCCAATAATACAGGATCTTTAAAGATTAATAGTGCTGCTAACGTCTCTCCTGGCGGTTCAATACAAGATGCTATTAATGCTGCAAGTGCCGGAGATACAATTAATGTAGCTGCGGGAACGTTTGGTGAGAACCTTACCGTGAACAAAGCAGTAATTTTGCTGGGTGCTAATCATGATAATGATCCGGCAGGAAGTATCGACCGAAGCAATGAATCGATTATCAGTGGTGGCCAGGTTGAAGTTACTGCTGCTGCAACATTTAACGGATTTAAATTAGACGGAAACAGGATATGGATTCATGGCGCTTCTGATGCTGTTGTAACTTACAACATAGTTGTTAACTCATCAACGCACGGAATTTATATTGATGCATCCTCACCTAATGCTAATGTTTCTTACAATACCGTATCAAGCCCTGCATGGCAGGGTATTTCGAATCAGGGAAACTCAGGTGTTGTAATTTCCTACAACCAGATTACCGGTGTAGATACACAGCAGCCGATTGAATCAACAAACCATACCGGGACGGGTATTCAAATTACTAATAACGTAATATCCGGCTGCACAAATGCAAAAGGTATCAACTATTGGGGTGGTACCGGCCCCAATATGAGTTTTAATAACATTTCCGGTACAACTAACGAAGCAATATTCTCGGACACGAAAACCAACACAATCGAGGGTAATACTTTGAGCAATATCGGAGGGCCCGGTATACAAATATTTCCTCCTCAAAGTCATGGAGCTGTGGCTGACACTTCCGAAAAAAGTGTAATAAAAGATAACGTAATTAATTCTACAAGGTGGCAGGGAATCACTGTCTTCGGTCATAAACATTCTGATATAAGCGGAAACACTTTAACCGGCTGTAACTACTATGGTGCAGACGGAACGGGAGATTGGGACTATGCCGGTATTCACGTAGAAAATATGAGCGGTTTCTCGAGCGATTCTTCTACAATTAGCGGTAACACGGTTACAGACGGCATTAATGGCATACAGGTTTGGGCATCAAATTGTACTATTACTAATAACACTGTTACGGATATGGGTAAAACCTATGCCGATGAAAAAACAGTTGGTAGTCGAACATACAAAAACTCAGCTTTTTTAGTCGGCAGCAACTTCGGTACAAGTGATGATGTTGATCCTCAAGGCACTGTGGTAAAAAATAATAATATGTCCGGCAATTATTGGGGTTTGTTTCACAGTACTGATCTTTCGAATAGCGTAAATGCAGAAAGCAACTGGTGGGGAGACAAAAATCCATCGGATCAAGTCATGGGAAATGTTGATTTTATTCCTTTCCTCGATAAGGCTAACGGCAGTGATACTTTTCCACCGGTTCAAAACCAAACCGACTCGAAATATTATTTTACAATTCAGGAAGCAATTGACTCTTCCAATTCCGGAGATATCATAACTGTCGCTGCGGGGAAGTATGAGGAAAGAATAGTAATTGATAAGCCGCTAACCTTGCGTGGTGCTACTTACAATCTAAATAAGAACGGGTATACGGTGCCGTCCAATTATTCATGGGATGAAACCGTAGAAAGTATAATTAGTAATCCCGAACCTGCTCTTACAACATCGAACCTGGTAGACATTATTAATACCGATAACGTTACTTTCGAAGGCTTCGTTGTTCAAAGTTTGAATGCACTTTCCGGCAGCAAGAATGATCATCTGCTTCGTGTGTATGCGCAGAGCCAAACATTGAATAATACTATTGTAAGAAACAATATTATCGGCCCTAATACAAATACATCCGGCCAGGACGGAACGAACGGAAGGATGGGGCTTTATTTAGCAACGCCTAATTACGGTAACTACGATATAAAGAACAGTACTTTCTCCGGGAATAAAATATTTGACTGTAAGGGAAACGGCAATAATATTTTTATCTGGGGAGGAGCTGAAGCCTACTTGTCGGGAGAACGTGCTGAGCTTACCGGCACAGTAATAGAGGATAACGAAATATACGGAAGCCATAGAAGCGGGATAGAAATAGCAGGGGGAGTTGACGACTTAACAATTAAGAATAATAAAATATATAATAATAGCAGCACTGCTGCTGATGATTCGACCAATTTAAAGTACGGAAACGGTATTTTAATTATAAGGATGGGCAGCGATAAAACATCTTCAACAGGATACGGTGCAAATAATATCACCATAGAAGATAATGAGATTTATAATAATGAAAAAAACGGTATTTATCTTGGACCTATAAATAGCAACTACACAATAAAATCAAATAGTATTTATAACAACGGTTTTAACGGCATTATCGTTGACTTGGAGGAAAATTATCACGGCGGAACCTCACCTGTTTATGACAAAATATCTAATATTAAGGCCAACAATAATGCTATCCATAATAATACTCTTAATGATGGTACTGTTACAGGTACTCCGACAAATAGTTTTACGCTTGATGCAAAAAGTAATTGGTGGGGAGATTCCAATCCCGCAGACCAAGTTTCCGGTATTGTCGATTTTAGCCCCTGGTGGGCTGGTAACTACCTAAATGATCCCCATTCCCTTCCCTGGACATGGGCGACCAACTCTATAATACAAGCAGCGATAGACTCAGCTAGTGCAGGCGATATTGTTAATGTTTCTGCCGGGACCTACAATGATACTCTTCTAATTACTAAAAGAATTTCACTTGTAGGTGCAGGGAGCAATGCCAGCGGCACTACAATTCAAAGTACCAGTCCGCCAACCGTAACCGGAGGGTCAACCTACCCCTCCGGCTACCGGCCTGTAATAAGATTAAACGGATCCGGTATTGCAGGTGACTCTTTATTGATTAAGGATATAAGAATACGCCCTAGGCAAGACCTTGTTGGAGCGTCTCATCCGCACCCTGGTATTTTATTTGAGCCGAATGCAAGTATATCTTATGTTAAGCTTGATAACGTGCATATTGTAGGTACCGAAGCCATCGGTACACCCGAAATGGGCGTGGTTGCCGACGGCAGTACATCATTAAACCATTTTAGTATAACGAATAGCGAGTTTGCGGATATGGGATACGGTTTGATATTCTTTAATGATGTTAACAGCCCGACAACTTTTCAGAACTTTATCATGAGCAGAACAACTTTGCATAATAACTCGCTAAAAGGTTTTTATTCAGAGAAACTCTCCGATGCTACCTTCAACAATTTAACAGTAACTAACAACGGAGATACACTCCGTTCACCTTCATGGGCAGATAAAAACAATGCGGGAATTGATATAAACCTGAAGTTTGGTAGTTATCAGAATCTTACTTTCAATAATCTTACGGTAAGCAGTAACGGCATAGGTTCGGAAAACGGCTCCGGGATAACAGTTAAGGCGAGAGACAACGGTTCTTATTCCTCATCGCCCGCAACTTTGAGCGGGGTAAACATTACAAAATGTGTTTTCAGCAATAATACTAATTCTATTAGCTTCGGAGAACCAAATCAATCCAATGCCGGGCCTTCGGTAATGTTGGTTAACAATAATTCTTTAACGGGTTCTACGTTAGGAATATTGGATTTAAGGGGAAGTTCCGCGGATACCATAGATGCAACGGGCAACTGGTGGGGAATAAAGGATGGTCCTGATGATAATTCAGGTGACGGAACAACTTCACATAATATTTCTACGGGTGAAAAAATATTTGAGTTAACAGATAAAAAAATCACTTATGCGCCATGGTATTCAGTTAACCCTGAAGATAATACTTCCCAACCAGGAGTAACTCAACAATCGCCTAAAGTATTTCTAGTAAAAGAAAGCGTCCCGTTCCTGTCCAAAGGTTATGTAAACAGGGGTATTCAGTTAGCTTCTTTATCTTTTGTAGATACAATAGATGTTCAAATCGCAAATATTAACGAAGTACCGTCGGTTGATCGTAAAATAGTTCTAAAATTTGTTTCGCCTCCGGTTTTAGATTCCCTTGATATAACTGGCGATCTGGAACTCACTGGTGATATCACAATATCGGGTGGACTAAACCTTAGCGGCGGTAATATATTAACTGGAGACACCAGCAAAGTAGTATTGGATAGCACGGTTACTAAAGTTGTAGAGACATCCACGGCAAGAATTATCGGAACTGTAGAAGTTAAACCGCGTGCAGTTGGCACCGGCACGATGCAATTGCTGGGATTGGAAATAAAGAGCGGTGCTGATGACTTAGGAAAAGTGAGTTTTACCAGGAAATCCGGTAATGATGGGGTTGTCAATGTTTCGGGTAATACCGGAGTTGGAATGACATGGGAAATAAGCACAGATAATCAGCCAAGCAGCGGACGAGAGGTAAAGTTTTCGTGGCTTTCGGAGTTTGATAATGGAGTTGATCCATCAAGCGTTATCGTGTATAGAAATACAGGAAGCGGATGGGAATATTTTGCAGGACCATTGGATGCATCAGGTAATCCAAGAGAAGTTACGGTAACAGTATCAGGCTTCTCAGATTGGACAATCGGTTCTAGCAGCGCACCGCTACCTGTTCAGCTCACCGATTTTTCCGGAAAAATAAATAAATCTAAAGTAGAACTTAGTTGGAAAACTGAAACAGAAATGAATAATTACGGTTTCGAAATACAGCGACAGAATTGGGACTCCTCTGCTGTTGCTGAAGAGGGAACTCAGAATGCCGAGTTTGAAAAAATTGGTTTTGTTGAAGGATTCGGCACCAGCAACTCACCTAAAAGTTATGAATTTACGGATGCGAATCCTGTTTTTGGAGAACTTCAATACAGGCTGAAACAGATTGATACCGATGGAGCGTATGCATATTATTCAACAATTGTAAAGGTAAGTTTCGGAATAACAAGTGTAGACGAAAACGGTCTTCCAACAGAATATAAATTAATGCAGAATTATCCTAATCCGTTTAATCCGAACACTACAATAAAATTTCAATTACCGTCGAGCGGGAATGTACAGTTAAAAGTATTCGATATACTGGGGAACGAAGTAATAGTTTTGATGGATGAATATAAAACGGCAGGTAGTTATGAAGTATTGTTTGACGCAAATTCTACGGGAAATGAACTGACAAGCGGCATATATTTCTACGAGATAACATCTGAAAAATTCAAAAAGGTAAGAAAAATGATGCTCTTGAAGTAATATCAAATGATCATAGGATGGAGTAAAGTATTCTTAAAGCAATTTAAGAAATAGTAAAAGAATTAAAATACTTATGCAAGGCAGAGAATGTCCTAAGCAACCGAATGCAAAGCTTGTGAAAAATTACTTTGGGTTTCCTGAGAATTTAGGGTAAATCACCGTCAAATTGGTTATGAATTAACTACTAATTTTTGCAAATTGCCCTCTTATTTTTTGAGGTCAGATGATACGGTACGATTTAATTCATAAACTTATTGATGAAAACGATTCCTTCCTTTTAACAACACATGTAAATCCCGATGGGGATGCAATAGGCTGCCAGATTGCTTTGTACCGTTACCTGCAGCGTAAAGGCAAAATCGTTTCCATCTATAATACCGATGAAACCCCGGCAAACCTTCAGTTCCTTGATCCGGATAAAATAATCAGAAAATTTGATTCCGAAACTGATAGAAAAATATTGAGTGAGCACGATGCACTAATAGCGATTGATTTCAACAGGCTTGACAGAATTGGAAACATAGAAAAAACCTTTAGAAACAGCCGTGCGGAAAAAATATGCATTGATCATCACGAGAATTCCGAAAACTTTACGGAACATATGTTTGTCGATAAATCATATGGTTCGACCGGTGAAATAGTCTTTGAGCTAATTGATTCAAAC
>JANQLA010000119.1 GCA_028280855.1 Melioribacteraceae bacterium | reverse complement strand
CCTGCGCAGGTGGGATGAATACCGCTTAACAACATGGTTTGAACCTTACTTACCGTCGTTCGATTACTTAAGCGATACGGGCGTTATGGACGCGATGATAGACAACGCCATCTGGTGGCTCGAACAAACCGGCGCCGACGGCTACAGGCATGACGCCGTGAAACACGTGCCCAATGAATTCTGGAGACTGTTAACAAAACGAATTAAAGATCACTTCAGCGGAAAGCGCGATTTACCAGTCTACCAGATTGGTGAAACATTCGGCAGCTATGATTTGATAAGCTCGTACGTTAACAACGGGCAACTTCACGCACAGTTCAATTTTAATTTGTACGATGTAGCGATTCCTACTTTTACCAAAGAAGGCTTATCATTTAGCGGGCTTAATAAGGAGATGCACAAAACGTTTTCCGTTTACGGCAACCTTCACCTTATGGGCAACATAATGGATAGTCACGATAAAAACCGGTTTATGGCTTATGCCGATGGCGATCTTGACGCAAGTCAATGGAGTGCTGCTGAAATTGGCTGGAACAATCCTCCTAAAGTTGATAACGACGAAAACTATAAAAAACTTATCCTCTACTATGCATACATGAACACGATACCAGGGCTGCCTGTAGTTTATTACGGCAGTGAATTCGGCATGACCGGCGCCAGCGATCCCGATAACAGGCGCATGATGCGTTTCGGCGATGAGTTAACCGAAGGTGAAAAAGTAACACTCGAAGAGAACAAAAAAATAATAAACCTTCGCAAAAACCATTCTGCATTGCGTTACGGCGATTTTTATACTTTACAAGCCGATGAAAACATTTTTGCTTATATGCGCTCGGATATGAATGAGAGATTATTGGTTGTTCTTAATAAAGGCTCGAAAAGTCAGGGCATGTCTTTCAAAATTCCTATGAGTTATGAAGTTACATCATTTGTAAGCTTAAAAGATGGAACCACTGTGAAAGTTAATAACAACGAGACTACTGTAAACATTGCTTCATGGGATTGGCAGGTGTATAAGCTTCAATAGCCGGTATTGATATTAGCCAACAATTTATTAAGGGTGTCCTTATGAATTTAAAGTTCCTAATTACGAGCTTGATATTTTTATTTAATTTTATCTTCGCACAGGAAAATGAGTTTGATAAATTTGTCAAACAAAATGAAGCAAAATTTGATGAATTTGTAAAACAAAGTGAAACGCGATGGCAGGATTTTGTTGATCTTAGCTCCAAAGAATGGGAAGAATTCGTTCAAAAGATTCAAAATAAATGGGGTGATGACTCCAAATTCTCAGATAATAAAACATGGATTCGTTATAGTGAAGATCTTGAGACGAGAACTGTATCGGATTTTGAAAATGGTAATATTGAAATCGAAACTTTAGGAACGGAAGATGAAACGAAGGAAGAGCTAATTACTAAATCTAAGGAATTACTTTCGGAAATTTTGTCAGAGAAAGCCGAAAAATCTGATACTCAACCAATTTTAGATAACGATATTATTGAAGAAGTTGAAACAGAGGAAATTCCCGAAGATTATATTGAAGTGGTTCCTGCAGTAACGCCAACTGCAGAAAAGGTAAAAAAGCTTGTAATTACGATTCCTTTCAAGGAAGGATATTTAAAGAAACTTGCAGAAAGAGTTATACCTCACGTTGAAAAATATTCATCTTATTATCAAATTGATCCGAAGCTTATAATGGCAATAATCCATACAGAATCATCATTCAATCCAAAAGCGAGATCAACTTTTACAATGAGCAACGGAAAAAAAGGTCATGCTTATGGTTTGATGCAATTGGTTCCATTTAGCGGCGGACGAGAGGCATATCGATTTTTAGGAAATTATGGGGATCCGACACCCGAATACCTGTATGATATCTCAAATAATATTCAGCTGGGTACAACCTATTTACATTTACTTTCAACAAATTATTTCTCAGACGTTTACGATTCGCAGAAAAACACATACCTTATTATTGCAGCTTACAATACAGGGCCAGGTAATGTTGCTAGGGCTTGTGTAGGTAACAGAAGTGTTCAAAAAGCGGTTGAAAAAGTGAATAGCATGGGTAGCTCAGCTACACTTTATGATCATCTGGTAGATAATCTTCCATACCAAGAAACTAAAAAATATCTTGAAAGAGTACTTAACAGAATAACACTTTACTGAACTGTAAACTTTGAATCAATCTTTTTGTTTGTCTGGTAGAACATTTGCTAAGTAAACAAAATCACATTTTGTGATAATTTGACTAAAAAGAACATTCTATATGTTCTTCATTAGCAATCGTATTATAATTTCTTTGCTTCCTCCCAAACATCCTTCAACATCACCAATGTTAATTCTAACCGAATTATTTTCAATCGCTATATTATTACTATTAGTATTTAATATATCAATAAAAACTATAGTCTGCTGACTTTCCAAATTGAGTATTGCTTTGTCAGTAATTTGCTGAAAAAAAGCATCACCACAATTAATCTCAGCATATAACTCTTTTACGTTTTCCCAGCTAAAAAAAACTTCTACGTTACGTGCTATATTACCAGGATATGCGTTATTATGTATAAAGATATGGCAAAGTACAGTGTCACCTTCATTAAGGTTTCCTAATTCATGAAAAAACAAACTATTATTAGCATTTGCGAGTGTTAAAAAATCTCTTTCATCTTCATATTCTGGATCTCCACTATGTCCTCTAGTCCAACCTAGACCATAGTTATCCTTAAATGTATTGAAAAGATTTTCGCACATTCCAGACGAAAAGTTTTCAAGTAAATTTCCTTTTCGTAAAGGATAAAAATTGTATCTTCCTAGAAGATGCTCGTCTGGAATATTAGCAAAATCATTATCATAAGTCGGGGTCATAACTAAGTCTAAATTAATGTTTGCGTTAACACGAATTTCAGCCTCAACAATATCAGGTTGGCAAAATCCTTCATATGAGCACACTAACTTATATTCTCCTTCAATGATATTGGAAAATGAATAATTTCCATTCTCATCTGTGAACGTTTTTACTGATGTTGGCAATAAAGAAATTTCTACATTACTCAAGGGCAAATCATTATAAGTAGATGTAACTAAACCTGAAATTCTTCCTGAATTTTGCACAACACTATTTTCATTTTCTTTACATGCAACTATAATTAGTAAAATAAAAACTAGTACCCTATGCATCTTACCTCCTCTAATGATAAATAACTGTTTTGAAGTGTGATACTTATTAAAATAATCATAGCTTTTTCATTGTCTTTATCAAAAATGTTTTATTCGATATTAATCCTCAATCTATTGAAACGAAACTCCAACCTGTGCGACGCTACATCAACTATATCCTAGCTAATTATTTTTATATAGTAAGTGGAATTACCAGCCTAAGGAACTTGTGTGCTTACCCTGTAATTTCCTGGACTTATATAGTAAGTGATAAGAAGTAGATTCATATTAGAGTCATACAAATAACTTCTGCCAATATTTCCATTCGAAACATCTGTTGACTGTAAGTTTGTTAACTTTTAAGAGAAATTTTCGCAACATTTTATTGCAAAATCTAACGCAAAGAGTATAACGTAAATTACTTCTTATCGTTCAACAAAAACCGGGTTATTATATATAATATCGCTTTGCTCCATCTCGTCTTTTAACTTATTGTTTAATTTCCAATTACCTACCAACCCGCTCTGCACTTGTATTTCATGCATCGTATTTTCCGCTATTTGTTGACCGGTTCTGACAGTATTCCAGATACGAATATCATCAATTAAAAAATCCGGATTCCATAGCCCTATTGAAATTAAAAGTTCGTCACTATTGATTGAAGTTTGATCTAATTGAGCACTTGCTACACTTGCACCGTCAAGATAAATAATTGAATTCCCGGATCTGTCAATCGAAAACGCTATGTGGTGCCATTTGTTCAGCAGGTTCGCAATATCATTTGTTGCAATAGATGAATCACCTATAAAAACGCTAATTTTATTTCTAATTTTACTAATATCCCAGCCCTTTCGAGGAAAAGTGATTCCGTCAATAATTGTAGTTGGCGTAAAACTGCTGAGGATTGATTGCTGTCCCTCATTTTCTGATTTATACCAAAACTCTATTGTCATTTCCTCAAAATTATATTCATCCGTTTTCGCTATGTATGCCGGCTCACTAGAAATTTTAAGCGCTTTATTTACTTCAACAACTCTAAGGTGAATATATGTATTTCCAACGCCAAAACCCGGTTCAAGATCGCCAAGAAAAATTTCAATTTGGTTTTCACTCAAATTGTTGGAAAGAGTATCTGTGAATAGACTTGGATAAAATTTCAGTTTATAGTCAATATTGCTTTGCAATACAACTCTATCTATGATTTCCTCTGGCAAGGTATTATCCGACCTTATCCTTGCTTCAATAAGATTTCTGTCCGACCAATCTAAAGTTAATTTAACATTTTGAGCGCTCAATTCTTTTACATCACTTGGTGCGTTGTTATGAATATAAACAAATATTCGTATGGCATCGCCTTCTTGCAAATTGGATAACGAGTGACGGAAAAATTGATCATTAAGAAAAGTCAGAGATGTATCTTGAGCAGTTAATATTCGGTATTCCCAAAGTGTATTAATATATTGCTCTTGTACAAATTCATTAGGAATCAAACCTATTGTTAAAAAATCTCTTTCATCGGAATATAAAGCGTTATCTTGCCAGCCTCTCGAAAGAGATAATGCGAAACTACCTTCATATTGGTTTAATACTATCTCACAAGTTCCATTGGGATACTCAGCAAATGTAATAGATTTCCTTTTTGGAGAGAAATTATATGCTCCCGCTGGCCCATCGTCAGGTAAAGAGACTAATTCAGTTGTAGTGGATTTACACTCATATTCGTTTTCGTTTATTACTTGTTCAGTTATTGTTTCTTTTGAGTCACAACTGAAAATAAATATTAATATAAATGCTATCGTTAGATAAGCTATATGTGTTCTCATTAAAGACTCTATATTTTTTTATTAGAAAGACTTAATTAAAAAAACATTCCAACCTGTATGGTGCTGCATCAACTATATCCCATTTAAGTATTTTTATATAGTAAGTGGAATTACCCGCCAAGGGAACTTGTGGACTTTCCCTGTAATTTCCCGGACCTATAAAGTAAAGATTAACAAGTTGATTCAT
>JANQLA010000090.1 GCA_028280855.1 Melioribacteraceae bacterium | reverse complement strand
GGTTGATCTGACTTTGTTCGTATGGCTTGAATTTCATCTCTTATTTCTTTGGTTTGTTTCTTTAAGCTAATATATTAATTATTATAGACTAGTTCTCGGACAGACTCCCAAACATGACAGTACGCAAACACCTTGTACCTGTTTTTGAAGAATACAAACTTGACATCGTATTCTTCGGACATGAGCATTTTTATGAACACAGCGAAGTAAACGGAATACCATGCATAAATAACCGGTGGAGCAGGCTCACCGCTCTATTTTATGGACGGCGGCTCAAACGAATATACTATTTTTGCCGAGCGTGTATTCCATTACCTTCGCGTTTACATAGACGGTAAAAACATCCGTGTTGAAATGGTTCGCGATGACGGATCAATTGGCGATCAATTCGAAATCATTAAAGGCAGCACCGCCGAAGTTCCATCAACAAATGCTTTGTTACAAAATTACCCAAACCCGTTTAACGCTCGGACCCATATAAGGTTTTCTATAAGCAAACCGGGTAGCATTGATTTGTCGCTATATAATGTTCTGGGTCAAAAAGTTGAAACACTTGACAAGGGATTCAAAGAAGCTGGAGTTTATGAAGCTTTGATAAGCGCAGACCGATTTGCCAGCGGAGTATATTTTATATAAACTTTCGACACAGGAGTTTGAACAAACGAGGAAGTTTATCTTAGTCAAATAATCCATTCTTTTAACTTGCCATGAGATAGTATATCTTTGTCATACAATTAAGATATGATGAGTATGGCAAATAGCGACGACAACCCCAATAATTCAAAAAGTGCAAAATATATTTACTGGATTATTATAGTTGCCATACTATCAATATTACTGTCTGGGAAAATTCAATTTTGGTTACCGGAATATTCTCATATGGACTTTGTAAAATATAAAACCATGGCTGAGGCTTCGCCGGGATTTTCGCAAGAAATTATCCGGCCGTTCGTCTTTAGAATAGCTGCTCCTTGGCTTGCCGGGCTGTTACCAATTACAACCGAGATGAGCTTTTATATCCTTAATTCTTTTTCACTAATTTTACTAGCAATTGTTTTTTATAAGTTCTTAGTCCAAAATAATCTTGAGCTTCGGATATCGTTTGTACTGACAGTGTGTTTTGTCTTTAACAGGTACTTCTTTCAATTTAACGGATGGAATTATTTTCACTTAGCCGACGTACTTTCTTTAATTCTAATTATGGCAGTAATAGTGAAATCATTCAAGAATGAATGGAGTATTGTATTTCCTCTGTTTTTATTAGGAGTTTTAATAAAGGAAAGCGTTTTAATCGTGCTTCCGGTAATATTGGTAAAGTTAATTATGACGAAAGCCAGTGCAAAAAGCTATACGTATTTTGCTATTGTTTCTACAGTTTCGATCTTATTGTTTTTGGGGATCCGAATATTACTGCCTAATGCAGGAGGAGAAAGCTTATGGCATCAGTTCTATACAGGAGTAATATATTTCTTAACACCTGTTTCACTAGCTAAAAAGATTTTTGTCGCTTTTATTCCATTTGGTTTAATTCCCTTCCTATTTTATAAAGAAAGCTATCACTTTTTGAAAAAGAACCCTCACTATACTTTAATGATATTTCTTGCCTTTATCTTAAGTTTTTTTGGCGACGCTGAGCGACTCATGGCTCTTGCTGCTCCAGCTTATTTTGTTTTAATTGGTGAAATAATTCAAACACACCTGAGCGAAAAATCAAGCAAAACGCGATTTAAAAAAGTTCTAGCCTGGTTGATTATAGTAGCGTTTCTCTCCTCATTTTACCACTTGTGGGGAATTTTGCGATTACCACGCAGCACATACTCAATAATTACAACAATAATAACAAGTTTAGCAACGGGTTTCATATCCTGGACGATTCGAAGAAATACAGATGACACGAAAAGAATAAAAATACCGGTTCGCTTATTTACACAAAAGCGCTCGTAGAGAAATGTAATTTACAAAAGTAAACTTGCTGTTGAAAAGTATTCCAAAATACCCAAAGATGGTGGCTTCCATTAGCTGCTAAACTTAATTCAATACAGAGGAATTGACTGCTCTATAGTCTTAAGCTTTTGAATTAACAACACGGAAACTCAACAAAATTATTGATATCATTGAGAAACCATGACGCCGGTAAGATAAGCCCCACTTGCTTTTTTAAGGCAATTTTTGAAATGACCGAATGATATGTTTTGTATTAATTAGATTTCTGCTAATAAGGAGTATTCATTTAACCCGTATTTTCATCGCTTACGCGAATATATTTTTCGCTTGTCTATTAAGGGTTGACTTTTAACTATGAAATATCTTTTTTTAGTAACATTTCCAGCCAAATCATATTAATTCAGTGAGTTTATTACGTAATTCAGAATTATAACTATTTTAAAACAGTAGATTATATCAATGCTTACATTCAAATTAATTTTTACACTTGTTGTAATTAATTCCTCTTTCTACCCACAGTCGAATGATGAGCAAGATTACAAAAGCTCATTCGATAGATTGTATAATATTGCAAAAGAAAATAAAAACTCCAATTATGATTCATCTATTTATTATGCTTTACAAGCCCGTAGTATTGCAAATGAGAATGACGATGATACTTTAATAACCGATTCCGAATTATTTTTATCCGAAGTATACAGATTAAAGAATGATAACGAAAACGCAGAAAAATTCTTGTTGTCCTCTATTGCGAGATCCAAAGAAATTGACGCAACTAAAAGGCTTACTAAATCATACTTAAGCTTAGGGGATTTTTACGAAACTACGGGACGATATGATAATGCTATTAGTATTTATAACGAAGCTCTTGAAATTTCCAGATATTCAAACGATCTGGAGGCTGAGGCGGATATTTTAAATAGCATTGGTGTAGCCTACAAATATAAAGGAGAATATCCGGAAGCGCTCAAGTGGCTTTATAGCTCGCTAAGACTTTCTGAAACACATAATGATTTGAGAGGTCAGGCAAGCGCATTGGGTAATATCGCCAATGTAAATGAAAGCCTAAAAAAATATAAAGAGGCAATAGAGATTTACTCGCGAATACTAAACATATTTTCTGATTTAGGCGACGATAAGATGTACGCCAATACACTTATGAATATGGGTGTAATCTATTTTTATCAAGAAAGATACGATGAGGCTCTCGAAAAATTTAAAGAATCACTCGCAATAGCCGAAAGAAAGGACTTTCAGCTAATTGCCTCTTTCAATCTGAACAATATCGCTTGTACTTACGAGGTATTAAATGACTATGAGGAAACATTAAACTATTTTGATAAAGCTCTTGATCTTGCGAGGAAAATGGAGAATAACTGGGGAATTGCAAATACACTTAATAATCTTGCCGCAACCAATATAGAACTTAAAAGGCTTGAAAAGTCTAAAGAATATGTTATTGAAGCCCTGGAAATAGGTAATAGTATCGGCTCAAAAGATTTAGTTGTAGAGAGTTATAGAATCTTATCAAATGTTTACATGGAAAAAGAAGATTACAAAAGCGCACTTATTAATTTTAAGCTATACAAAGAATTAAACGACAGTTTGTTTAATGAGAAAAATTTTGAGCAAATTGCTGAAATGAATGCAAAGTATGAAACAGAGGTGAAAGAGAGAGAAATTCAGGCGCTGCTTATCAAAAAACAACAGCAAATAATAGTATTCATATCAATAATTTTATCACTGATCTTTATTATAGCTTTGTTTAATTATTTTCAATATATGTACAAGAAAAAAGCTGCAAAACTGTTAAAGACAATTATTGATTCTCTCACACACCCGTTCTGTGTTTTTACAGTTCCCGATATGAAATTAGAACTTGCTAATACCGCCGCTGAAGGCAAAAATTCTCCATACTTGCATATTGTAAATGATCCTGAGCAGATTAAAAGAAATCCTGATTTTCCCTATACTTTCAATGAAGTAAGAAATAATAAGAAACAGCATAGCTTCGAAAAGCTCTATAAAATCAATGAAAAAGAGATATATTACGAATTCCATGGATTTCCAATATTCGACCCAAAAGACGAAGTTGTAAAAATAATAGAGTATGCTGTTGATATAACTGAAGAGAAAAAAGCAATCGATAAAATAAAATCTGCGTTTGAAAGAGAGAAAGAAATAAACGACTTGAAATCGCAATTTATTTCTTCTACTTCTCACGAATTTAGAACACCTTTGGCAACTCTTAACAGTTCGGTTGAATTGATTCAACACTATGACAGAACCAAGTCCGAAAATAAAAAGCTGTATCATATCTCTCGAATAAAAGAAATTGTAAAATACATGACCAAAATGCTTGACGATATTTTAACGATTAATAAAGCTGATGTGAACAAGCTTGAATTTCAGCCATCAACAATAGACTTACGCGATTTTTGCACTGAAATAATTGAAGATATCGCTGTGCAAGCTTCATCGCAGCATTATATATACCACCAGATTGAGGGGAATTTTAAAGATGTCATTATGGATACAAAGCTGTTGAGAAATATACTTACAAACTTGTTATCCAACGCTATTAAGTATTCACCTACAGGCGGACAAATTTTCTTTAAAACAGTTGTCGAAGAAAATGAAGTAATATTCACGGTTAAGGACGAGGGCATAGGAATTCCCAAAAAAGAATTGAAGAATTTGTTTCAACATTTCTTCAGGGCGAGTAATGTTGGCACAATCTCGGGAACAGGTCTCGGGTTGGCAATAGTTAAAAAGGCAGTAACTACGCATGGAGGAACTATTAGTTTTGATAGTTCAGTAGGCAAGGGAACAAATTTCACTGTAAGAATCCCTTTACAAAGAGAACTAACGCCCAACTTAGCGGAATAAACTTTCTGCCCATATATTTCAAGAAATTCAATGAGAGATTTTCTATTAAAAAAATAAGGATCGGCAATACTATGAGGAAAATTGTTTTGATTGAAGATGATATAATGCTAGGGCAGAATTTAATCGAGATGCTTGAAGAGGAAAACTTTGAAGTTCTGCATGCTACTGATGGCAGAAAAGGGATAGAATTAATTAAAAAGAGTTTACCCGATATAGTTATCAGTGATATTTTAATGCCCGAATGTAGCGGTTTGGAAATAAAAGAAACATTAAACATGGATCCGCTTGCATCAACAATTCCGTTCATTTTTTTAACTGCCAAGGCTGATAAACAAGATGTAAGACGAGGTATGGAAATAGGCGCAGATGATTATTTAACCAAACCTTTCGTTCGAGAAGAGTTAATGAATTCCATAAATTCGAGACTTCGTAAAAGCGATATATTAAAAAAACATAGAACCGACCTTACCCAAAGTATTGCTTTTGCTTTGCCGCATGAATTTAACAACCCCTTAATTTCAATTTTAGGTTATTCGGAAATAATTCTCGATCTTGCAAACAAATGCGAACATAGCCGTTGCAGCGATATAATGTCTTATACAAAGGTAATAGATTCTGCAGGGAGAGAACTGTTATCATTACTTAAGAGATATTTGTTAGTTGTAAAACTTGAAATGATTTTTTCCGACCCAAAAGAGGTAGCAAAATATAACGAGAAAAAAGCGAGTTTTCTAAATACACGTAATGTAGAAGATTTCATCTTTAACATACTGGGCACATACAATGGGAGGTATAGTTACAAATGCGATGCTGAAAATGTTTTCTTAAATTGTTCCGATGAAGATTTTGATCTGGCTATTAAAGAAATAATAGATAACGCATTCAAATTCGCCCGGAATGAAACGGAGATAAGTATAAATTGTAAGAATGATAATGACTATTTTATTATTGAAATAAAAAATTTAGGACGCGGAATGACGGAAGACCAGGTCTCAAACATTGGTCTGTTCCAGCAATTTGAAAGAGAAAAATACGAACAAAGAGGAATGGGACTTGGCTTAGCAATTGCAAGTAAGCTTATTAAAATAAATGGTGGCAAATTAGATATTAAAAGCGCTCTAAATTCGGAAACATGCGTAACCTTATACTTTCCAATAAAAGTAGAATAAAATGCGTAAAATTTTATTGGTCGAGGATAGTCTTCTGCTGGCTGAAAACATTATAGCATTATTAGAAGAAAGAAAATTTAATATTTATCATGCTTCAAATGCCGGTGATGCGATAAATCTTGTTGCTTCAGAATCGTTCGACCTAATTTTATGCGATATAATGTTGCCGGGTAAAGACGGTTATGAAATTTTAGAGTCTTTAAAAACTATGCCGGAAATAGCTATTCCGCCATTTGTTTTTTTAACTGCAAAATCGCAAAGAATCGATCTTAGGAAGGGTATGGAGCTTGGGGCTGATGATTATTTGACCAAGCCATTTACAGAGGAAGAATTGCTGAAGACTATTGATACTCAAATCAAAAAAAGAGCGAATTTACTAAAAAGTAACAAGCGGAATAAATATAAAACAAGTAAAATTAATGATACTCCGGACGTACCAAAATTACACAAACATTTATCTTACGACAGCTTCATTTTCCTGAATGCAAAAGAAAACCCAGGATTCTTTGCGATAAAAGAAATCGTATATATCAAAAGCCTGAAAGACTATACTCAGATTTTTTTTAAAAACTCGCAAAAGCTGGTAGTTAGAAAAACTCTCGTACTTTGGGAATCAATTCTTCCACCGGTATTTTTTGTGCGCATACATAAGCAGACAATAATTAACTTACAATTTGTTGAAAAGGTAATAAGGGATTCGAGTTATACATTTAAAGTATACCTAAAGAATTGTGAAGATCCTTTCAAGATTAGCCAGAGATATAGCCGTAAAATTAAAAATATGAAAGGCATGAGCCCAATTAGAATTCAATAAATTTTTTGCTACTGTTGTGCTGAGATTATTGAAAAGTACCTACGCCCTTACTCTATTCCGTTACACAGCTCTTCTTTTACATCATTGTGTTCTCATAGGTTACTAATATTGAAGGCTTTGTTTATAAGTAGAAGGTTGTTAACACTAATCCCAGCAGTATAGTATTCCAGAAGCTTGTTTCGTAATAGATTAAAGCAAAATTATTACAGCAGTAGTTTATGCTTTTTATTAACTCTCTTTGTTAATTGCGATACATAAATATTCGTTCCTCTTCTACTGCGATATGATAACGA
>JANQLA010000176.1 GCA_028280855.1 Melioribacteraceae bacterium | reverse complement strand
TTTTTTTATGATCGAGCAACTTGTCGGACATTGCAACGCCCGGTGTAACAACTTCTACAACATCGCGTTTAACGATACCTTTGGCGAACTTGGGATTTTCAACCTGTTCACAAACAGCAACACGGTAGCCGGCTCTTATTAATTTGGGAAGATACGAATCGATTGCGTGGTGCGGAAAACCGGCCAAAGGAACATGTCCTGCCTTTCCGTTTGCCCGTTTGGTTAATGTAATGCCCAAAACTTTTGAAGCCAGTTTTGCATCTTCGGCAAAAGTCTCAAAGAAGTCGCCCACCCTGAAAAGTAGAATTGTATCAGGATGCTCATCCTTAATCTTATAGAATTGTGTCATTAAAGGCGTTTCGGACATACTCTTTCTCAAAAATTACAAACAAAAATATAGTTTAATGCTGTTCTAATATCAATTGCGCTCCAAAACTCCAAGATCAACCAAGTTCGTAAATAAACAACTAGTACTTCCATTGTTTGCCGGCAAATAATATGATCTCTGCCATCTTACCAAAGCAATGCAGCTTTTAAGGAATTTATCAATGCCTCATTGTATCTTCCAGGTATTCTTCCATTCCAACCTTTATCCAAAACAATATCCAGGAATTACCGTGAACCTTTACATAATTCAAATGAAAATAGCTATATTCGTCAGACAAATTATTTAGTCATTCCCAGAGGAAATTAATGTTTATCAAACTCGAAAGTTCACGCTGCAAAAATTTATGCGGCTGCCTGCCTGTGTACGAGTTTCATGTCGCAAAAAAGATCAGGAAAAAATACGAACTCGAAGATTCTTTATTTTCAATTAATGGAAATGTTGTATTGGCCGACTTTGTTTCGGTAAGAAAATTCGCCGATAAGATTAATGCCAAACGCGAAATTGATAAGCAGATAAGATACGGACAGTTGAACGCTGTCGGTTTACTTGATGAAATTTATCATTTTGTTTTGCGAGAATACGAGCAGTCCGAGAATCCCCGGGTTTTTGCCAAAGCAATTGAGCACCTCAACGATAAAATTGGTGAAGAAAACCTGCGTAAGATATTATTTGAGTTCGTTGAATTATTCCCGCCACTTGAAGTTTATTTAGGTAAAGCAAGCAGCTTTGAATACCTTAACGGCTATACCGCAGACCGGTCGAACTATGAGATTACCCTTGAAGAGATTATACTTCTGCATCTTGCAAATTTCAACCCTGCGAATGACCGGTTGAAAGAGCTTTTTGATGAGAACTATTTTTCTACAAAGGAAGTCTATAAAAATCTTATTAACGAACTGGATGAATTTTTTAAAGATGAAAAACCGTTCGGACCGGATAACCAGGATATCTTCACGTTTTTCAAAGCGCCGATTATCGCTAATCCTAATAACCTCTGGGATCAACTCGAATTTATTAGTGTTAACTGGCAGGTAATATTAAAAGAATATTTTACAGGACGGCTTCTATCGAGCAAAGATTTAATGAAGGAAGACATAAAATTCGAGAACTTCGGTGGCGGAGAAAGTTATGATCCGCCTACCGTTGCGCCCGTTTATAAAGGCAAAGTGTGGGGTGCCGAAAACCTTGTACTTGGTAAATCGTTATTCAAATATGCCGAGGAAGCCGAGCACGACTACGACGAGCCCGAGCAATTTACCCCTGATATTCATTGGATGCCAAGTGTCGTGCTGATTGCAAAGAACGCTTATGTATGGCTCGATCAATTGTCAAAAAAATACGAGCGCCATATAAAAACACTCGCCGATATACCCGATGAGGAACTCGATACACTTGTTCACTGGAACATAACAGGTCTCTGGCTAATCGGTTTATGGGAACGCAGTGTTGCTTCAAAGCGAGTAAAGCATATAATGGGGAACATAGACGCTGTTGCTTCGGCTTACTCACTTTATGATTACACAATTGCACATGATCTCGGCGGTGAGGAAGCATTTAACAATTTGAACGAAAGGGCTAAAGCAAAGGGGTTACGGTTAGCCAGCGATATGGTACCGAATCATACAGGTATCCATTCAGACTGGGTACGTAATTACCCTGACTATTTTATCCAGGCCCCCCAGCCTCCTTTTGCAAATTATACTTTCGAAGGCGAAGATTTATCCGAAGATCCGAATATCGAAATCAAAATCGAAGACGGCTATTACCGCAGGTCTGATGCTGCTGGTGTTTTCAGGCGGATTGATAAGGGAACAGGTGA
>JANQLA010000054.1 GCA_028280855.1 Melioribacteraceae bacterium | reverse complement strand
TGGAACACTTGTAGAAATAGAACTGCCGATATCAACCCCGAAAACAGAAATTTAGAAAGTTTTAATTGATAAGTAGAACTAAAGATTTATTGCTTGCAGCCTTGATGATCTTGAAACTTGGAGCATTGTATTATTAAATTCCAGTTTAACTTTAACCCCGCGGCCATTGTTGTTTTCTACCCGAATATCAATGTTGTTTATGTCGCAGTATTTTTTGGTTAATGCCAATCCGAGCCCGTTTCCTTCATAACGTCTTTTAATACCTTCGTCTTCTTGTGAAAAAGGTTCGAAAATATTAGCCAGGTATTCTTCGCTAATTCCAATTCCCGTATCGCAAATATCAATACAAAGCCGGCCGCTTTCATTTGAGTACAGGGATGCCTCAATTTTTCCTTCGTAGGTAAATTTAACAGCATTATCCAGAATATTACTTAAAATTTGTTTTACCATGTAATTATCGCAGAATACGCTGTGGGTTTGCGCTTCGGACGAAAGGGTGCATTCAATGTTTCTTTCATTTGCAAGTTTCTTGTACTTTAGAAAGACTTCGCTGAACAGTTCGCTCAGCACATCAAATTCCGCAGGAGTGTAATCATAGGTACCCGTCATTACATCGGACATATCCAAAATTAAGTTTATTGTTCTTACGATTCTATCGCCTCCCCTGCTTATAACATCAAATCCCGTTTGCAATTCGGGATTGAGTTTATCTTTCAGTTCCTCCTTTAACAAAGTGGCGAAGCTTAATATAGCGTTGATGGGTGTTCTTATTTCATGAGAAACTTGTGCAACAAATATTGATTTTAGATTTTTGGCTTTTTCTTCGGCTTCGGTCAGTTTTTTCAATAATCCTATTTCGTGCGATTGGTTAATAAAAGTAATCAAAAAGTTGTCTGTTCCATCAATTCTGCTCACATCCACTTTATAAAAAAGAGAGCCGCCTGAAACACAAAGGAACTCAGTTTCGAAATCGTAGTTCTTTGTATTTTCGCGAGTAATAAATTTTATTGCTTTGTCAATTTCCGTGATCCAGTCATCAGCGAATATATCTTTTATATTTTTGTTGTTGAATTTTTTCGATCCGATCTTAAATTCTTCATAGAATTTACTGTTTGTTTCGATCACTTCCGATCTTGAATTTATTATACAGATGCTCTGATTCACATTTTCAAAGCAGCTTGTTTGGGTTTGGTTCAATTTGCGTTGAAATGTATTTTCTGAAACTGGGGTAATTTCAAGCAGGAAGTAATTTTTTTGAATATTCTTTAAATGCATTTTACAATTCCGAACACTGCTGAATTCATCTCTTAATTGAACTGTTAGATCAGCAATTTCATCACCATGGTCAATGCTTCGAACAAGCCTATTTAGGTTTGTAAGTGTCCGGTTGTCGTTAACATTAAAAAGACTTTTGATACAAGTTTTAGACTTAGGTTGTAACACTACACTAAATTTTGTCTCGAACGCTTTGTTCGCAAATAGAATATTTTCATTCTTAAGAATTGCAATTGGATTGGAGAAAAAATCGATTAAGCGTGGATTTTTAACTAATTCGAAATTAGCTGTAATTTCCGCATTTGAACTGCTATCCATATTATTTAATTATTTTTTTACTCACTAAAAATTTTACTCCTGTATATATTTTGGCAGGTTTTTCAATCATCCAATTATGGTGCCAATTAAGCTTTTAATTGACGTTAAAATTTGTTCATTTTTGCTCAAAAATCAGCTTATACCATATTCGAAAATAGTTTTGACTATTGAACGCTGCTTAATATTAGCCAAGTGTTGAACGAAAGTATCATCAAATTAATTAAACCGTATTGCTAAAGCACCTGCATTATTTTGCATATTTAGTAATTGTAATAAGCAAAAGAGTTAATAGCAGATTTAATCTTAATTTTGATGAGCAGCTAAATTGCTAACTATCGTTAACCATCGCTACTGGTAGAGTGAAATAAAATTTACTCCCTGAACCTAAGCGGCTCTCTACCCAAATATTACCTTTATTCTTCTCAACAAATTCCCTGCAAAGTACCAATCCCAGACCAGTGCCCTCTTCGTCAAATGTACCTGATGAGGAATGAAACTTATCTATATCAAATATTCGTTCAATATTTTCTTCCGAAATACCAACTCCGTTATCTGATACGCATATTTCAGCAAAGTCATTATGCATGTTGCTGGTAATCTCTATTGTACCTGAAGATTCAGTAAATTTTATAGCGTTACTTAAAAGGTTGCGCATAATGGTTTTAAACATATCTTTGTCAGAATGAGCGCAGTGTTTGGGGTTTATTGAGTTGGTTAATTTAATACTTTTTGATTGGCTAGCCGAAATTTGCAGCGATAAAACTTCGTTCACTACTTCACTGATGTTAAAGTCGACGGATTCGATTTTCAGCTTTCCCGATTGCGAACGCGACCATTGAAGTAAGTTTTCCAGTAGCTGGAATGAATTTTTCGAAGTAACTTTTATTTGACGAATGTACTCGAGATGTTCGTCGGGACTCATCTCATAATAATCTTCCATTAATGCTTCGCTGAACCCGAGTAGTGTTATAAACGGATTTTTAAGATCATGTGCAATAATTGAAAAAAATCTGTCTTTATTGGAATTTATTTTTTTTAGTTCTTCAGTGTATTCTTCAAGCTTCATTTCTGCGCTTTTCTGGGCTGTAATGTTTACTATTCCTCCTACCAGGCCTAAAATCTCTTTATTATAATTAAGAAAGCTTGCCTGGTGAAAGATCACGTCAATCTTTGAGTCGTCTTCAAGTTCAAGCCGGTATTCAAAGTTTTGGATGGAATCGGAGTTAAATAACTCCCTGTCTTTTTCTAATAGGTAACTTGCCACATTATCAGGAAAAATGTCGAAGACCGTTTTGTTGATAAGATCATCTCGTGTTCTGCCTATAAATGCAGTAAACGCATCATTGCAGCCTTGAAATTTTCCCTGGTTATCCTTGTAAAAAATAGGCGCCGGTAATGTATTAATTAATACCTCTAGGAAATTGATATTATTTTGCAAAGCAAAATCGCTTTCCTTTTGTTTCGTAATATCGGTGGAAATCCCGAAAATGCCTATGTTATTCCCGTTGCTGTTTTTAATGGCAAGCTTAGAGTTTATAGCAAATGTTGTAGTGCCATCCGGCCAGATCTCTTCTATTTCAGTATCGATAAAAGACTTGCCCTCATTTAGAATTTCCTGCTCGATAGCTGAAATTTTCTTGCAATGTTCATCCGAGAAAAATGAGTGATCTGTTAAACCAATAATATCTTTACCGTCTGCAAATCCAAACTTTTTAGCAAGTGATTTACTGGCCCCTGTATAAGTTCCGTTATGATCCTTGAAGTAAACACTTTGCGGTATATTATTGAGAATCAGATCAAGCAGGTATTCTTTATGTCTAAGTTTCCGGATTTCCTGAATAAGACGTTTGTTTTCCGATTTCAATTCCTCAAAGGTCGATTCAGTATTTGTTATTGAACTTTTCATAGACCTTAATGCAACTACTTGTTAGCAGAAGACAAAATTCAGATTAGATTTTTTCTACGATTTATATAGAAATTTAGATAATTCTTCTGAGAATTGTGATAGAATTTTATTTTATCTAAAAACTAAAATCCCGGCTTAAATTTACGATAATATTCTTAGTAGGTCATTATTTATTCCTCGAAACAAATCAAACAATCTTGTTGGAGTTGCAATGGCGAACGAAGAAACACTAAAGAATGAACATGATGAAATTCTTCAACTGGTAAGCTTTAAGATCGGAAGTGAAGAGTTTGGAGTTGATATCTTAACGGTTCAGGAAATCAACCGTATGCTTCAAATTACTACCGTACCTAATACGAATAGCTTTATTGAGGGAGTAATTAATTTAAGAGGAAAAGTTATACCGGTTGTAGACCTTAGATCAAAATTTGGCGTAAGTAAAAAGGAACATGACAAAAATACAAGGATAGTTGTTGTTGAGTTAAGCAATAAAACCGTCGGTTTCATAGTTGATGAAGTTAGCGAAGTTTTAAGAATACCCAAGAGTATTACAGAACCACCGCCCGAAATGGTTTCGGGAATAAATTCAGAATTTATTACGGCTGTAGGGAAGCTGGAAGATAGACTTATTATACTGCTTGATCTCGAAAAAACTCTATCGACCGACGAAGTTGCAGAATTAGAAACTATTTAATTTTTCATGCCCCTTACCCTATAGAATCCCTTACCGGGTCTGTCATAAGTTGTTGTTGGCAGACCCGCGCCTTTTTATTTACCTAATCCCTTAAGAGTGTGATACAGAAATCTTTTCGCACAGAGGCCAAGGACCATTCCTTGACCGACTTAAGATTGCCTGACAAAACGAGCTTACCGTTTTTGAGCAGGGCCCTCGAAGCGCGTTAAAGCAATAATTATGACTATTAACTATATTTTCATATAATTAAGTTAGACTAAGTTTTTATGAACGAAGTGAAAGAAAATATTATCATCAATCAAATAATCTATATTATCAATTCAATACTAGTGCCCTCAAAAATTTATTTATTTGGTTCTCGTGCCAATGGTAGATATAGAAAAGGATCAGACTTCGACATAGCTATTGACTCGGAAAAACCCTCAATAAATGTTATTTCAAAAATTCAGGAAAAGCTTGAAGAAGTTTCCGGGCTATATTCGGTTGATATAGTATACCATAAAAGTGTTGATAAAGAATTTAAAGATATTGTAATAAACTCCGGTGAAGTGATTTATGAAAGACGATCTTAAATACTCTTTGAAAAATTTTTCTGAAGCTTACAAACGGCTGTCGGAAATAAAGAGTTTTCGAATCGTATCTAAATAATCTTACAAGCTAATCAATGAATTCATCTGAATAGAATTTGTTGCAATTTCAATTGCAGGATATAGATGCACTTCTGCATTTGATTTATGAATAAAATATTTTACAAGATCGAAAGCAAGAAGGAAGCCGCCCTGAACAAACAAACTGTTTGCATAACCTTTAAGTCTGTTTTTATTGTCTTCACTCGTTTTGCTTCGCTCATGCAAATACAATCCGGCTACAATGTATGCTACATCAAGACCCGCGTTCAGAAGAAAAAGGTTCTGCATAAAATTGTATTCTTTAATAATATCTGCGTTGGTTATGCCGGGAAGAATTTCACCTGTCGACTGTAAGTAGCCGAAAATAGCTATTCCCATGTTTACCGTATTCCAGGCTGCGTTAAACTGATGAAAGTACTTCGTACTATTGCTTGCTGAAAAATAACCGATTGATCCCGTAACTATGTTTGCAGCCGCCCATCCGCCCAGTAGTAGCATACCGGTAGCGTTTATACCCCTTCGTTCAATTTCAAGATTCATTAAGTCGCTGCTTGCCTGTGCGGAAAGTACCAGCGGAAGTAAAAGGATGAATCCTAAAATGCATATTTTGTTTTTACAGTTAATCATATTTTTTTAACAATGCTGAATTTTAAAAAATTCACTTTGGGAATAAACAATTTGTTGAAATTGTCTAACGAAGTGAAAATTGAATATCTAAACCGATTGAGAATTATTTGACTGATGCAGAATTAATAAATGCGGTTAAGAGCGGCGATCAGTCGGCATTTTCGGAAATAATTAACAGGTATCAATCGCAGGTTGCTTGTACTGTGCACGGTATGTTGGGAGATTGCCATGAAGCGGATGATGTTGGTCAGGAGGTCTTTATCAGGTTCTATAAATCTATTGATAATTTTCGCGGTGAGTCGCAACTTTCAACTTACCTTGTACGCATTGCGATTAACCTTTCATTAAATGAAATTAAACGACGAAAGCGCAGAGCCTTTTTCTCAATAGACGGCTGGCGTAAAGAGCAGCAGGACAAGTTAAGTAATAATTTAGCAAACACCGTTGTAGAACAGCGTGAATATATCGAGCATGCTTTGGAGCAACTAGACAATAACGCCAGGTTAGTAGTTACATTGCGAATAATTAATGGCTACTCTGTAAAAGAAACAGCCGAAATTCTGAGTATTCCTGTTGGTACTGTTTTATCAAGGTTTGCCCGGGCTCAAAAGAAATTACAAGTACTATTATCTCCACTATTGGAGGAGTAAATGGAAAAACAAAATCAAAATAAAACCGACGAAAAGTTAGCTAAGCTTATCAAAGATAACACTAAAAATGGCTTTGATCCTTTCTTTGCCGAAAGAGTTATGTCGAAAGTGAACTCTCAAATAGAGCGCCGGTCACCAATTGATCAGGTAATGGAACAACTCTTATTTCAATTTAGGAAAATGGCTTTAGCGGCGCTGCTGATATTAACATTTTTGATATCGTACAATGTTATTGACGAAGGAGAGCTTACGTTTGCCAGCGTGTTGGACATCCCGCAGGTGTCGCTCGAAGATGCGCTTGATCCAATTAACTATTTGGAGTGGAGTGAATAGCTATGAGTGCAAAATTTAAATCTGCTGCAGTTTTATTTATTACTTTGTTGCTTGGAATGTTAATAGGATTCTTGATAAAGACCTGGATTGTTGAGGATAAGTTTGAACGGATGGGCAGGATAATTCGTCCGGGCGGGTTAATGCATATACTTGAAGAAACGGTCGAACTTACCGAACAACAAAAGAATGATTTACTACCAGTAGTTGAATATTATCATGAAAAAATCAAATCTATTGGATTAGTTACACGCGAGAAGTTAACGGGTCTAATAGATTCTTTAAAGACGGAAATAAGAGCGATTCTTACTAAAGAACAATATGAAATTTTAGAGGACAGCTTTATGTTTAATCCTCCCAAAGAGCTCAGACCTTTTGGTGGAAAACGTTTTATGAAGCCGGACAGCGCAATGGTAAAAGAATTTTTAGATTCTAAACCGGACTCTATTTCCTGGAAAGAATATAGAAAAATGCGCATTGATTCTTTTAAGAAAAGTATGAAAAAACGAACTAACAAAAACTAATAATGAGGTTTGTATGAAGAAGATATTTATCACTGCAATCTTACTATTGGGAATACTTGTGACACAGACATATTCTCAACCGAGGTTTGATCCAAAGGAAATGTTAAAGAAGCTGCAATCGGAGCTTGAGCTTAGTGATTCACAATCCGTTGCAATCGAAAAGATATTGAATAAGCAGAGAGAAAAAGTAGACGACATCAGGGACTCATTCGACGGTGATAGAATGGAGATTATGGGCGAACTAAGGAAATTAAGAGATGAAACCGACAACGAGATAAAAGCCGTACTCTCGGAAGAGCAAGCTCTAAAATATGATCAGTTCAAGGAGAAGAATCGAAATAGAAGAATGGGAAACCGGCGTTAGAATTTAAGGATTATTTTATGAGGTTGACGTTATGACGCGTTAACCTTTCCCTTCTGAATATCACAAAATGAAAAAAAATAAAACTGCCCCGAAATTGCGGGAATATTTCTTTCTGAAATATTGTCCAATGTATCGAATAACAAAATAAAAATATTATTGAGACATGAAGCCCTCAGATATTCAATACATTTTAACTTTACTGCTGTTTACGACTCTCAATTTTACTTATTCTCAGAACAAGGTTGTTAATGATCTCTCCGGTTATGTTCGTGATTCTAAGAGCGGGGAAGCGCTGGTTTACGCCAATGTAATGGTAGCCGGCAGTAACTCGGGAAGCACAACAAACTTGAGTGGTTTTTTTGTAATAGTAGATCAACCTGCCGAGCTTTGTACTTTAGTAGCTACTTATATTGGCTACAAGACGGATACATTAGTTGTTGATAACAGCAAAAAGCAAATTATCGAAATTAATTTAACGCCTACTTCAATAGTTACCCGGGATGTAAATGTTGTTGCCGAAAAATACAAAGTATGGAAAAAAGGAGAAGTCTTTAGCCAGGTAACCATATCTCCAAAACAGCTTGCCAAGTTGCCGAATCTCGGCGAAGTAGACATCTTCCGATCATTACAGCTATTGCCCGGTATCAGTGGAATAAACGACGGCTCTTCAGGGCTTTATGTAAGGGGCGGCACACCAGATCAAAATTTGGTGCTGCTCGACGGAATGACGGTTTACCATGTCGATCACTTCTTTGGATTCTTCAGTGCGTTTAACTCAGACGCAATTAAAGATGTACAAGTTTATAAGGGAGGATTCCCGGCAAAGTTTGGCGGGCGAATGTCAAGTGTAGTAGAGCTTACAGGTAAAACCGGCAATATTAATAATTTCGGAATGAGCTTGGGTGCAAATCTCTTAAGCGCTAATGCCGTTATGGAAATTCCCGTATTCGAAAAAGGCAGCCTGCTAATTTCAGGACGCAGATCCTATGCCGATCTTATAAGCAGCAGCACATACGAAAGCGTTTATAATTTTTTAACAGGGGACGACGGTACCGATCAACAGCAAAACCTGCCTGCACGGTTTAACCAGGTCGAAGAGGAGGTTCTTCCCGAATTTTACTTTTATGATTTGAATGCAAAGTTGTCTTATCAAATAAGTAAAATAGATTTTCTTTCGATTAGTTTTTATAACGGTGAAGACTACCTTGATGAATCCGAAGATGGACAGCAGCAAGGTAGAACTTTATTCGGAACAGATATATCAGGTGTTCGTATAAATGATGATGTTACAAACTGGGGAAATATTGGAGGCAGTATAAATTGGTCAAGGCAATGGTCGGATCGTTTCTATAGTAAAGCATTGCTTGCAACCACAAGTTATTTTAATGAAAGAAACAGGAAAAGAGGATTTGATTTTGGAGATGATAGCGACAGCCTGAGTAATAGTTTCTCTTTTCGCTCGCTAGAGGATAATACTGTTGATGATTTAACGTTTCGTTTCGATAGCGAATATATGATTGATTCGAAGAATGATCTTCATTTTGGCATTTGGTTTTCGGATGTAAGCACTAACTTCATTTTTGAAGCTAACGATACATTAAAGATTTTGGACAGAACGAGTGAAGCGCAACAATTGTCAATGTATACTCAAAATACTTATAAACCGTTTAATAGTTTGCAAATTACCGGTGGTTTACGCTCAACTTATCTTAATTCCACATCTAAGTATTACCTTGAACCAAGGCTTTCACTCAAGTACAAACTCGGTTCAAATGTCACGGTCTCCGGTTCGTGGGGTATTTATCATCAGTTTGTAAATCATATCACCAATGAAGATGTGCTGGAGGGGACAAGGGACTTTTGGCTTGTTGCGGATGAATCTTTAGAGCCCGGTAAGAGCACACACTACATTCTTGGAATGGAATACGAAAATGATGACTACCTATTTTCCGTAGATGGCTATTATAAAAAAATGGAAAACTTGATTGAATTTACTCAACGCGTTAGCAATAGTCCCAGGGCAGGTACAAATCAAAATTTCGAAAATAACTTTTTCGTTGGTGATGGAATCGCAAAGGGGATCGAATTCCTTTCCCAGAAAAAGTTTGGTGACCTGAACGGCTGGGTTACATATACACTGGGTGAGATTGATTATACTTTTCCCGACTTAAATAGCGGAAATACATTTCCGGCAAGCCATGACCGAACACATGAAGTAAAAATAATCGGTGCATATTCGGTTGGGAAATGGAGTTTTTCTGCCGCATGGATATTCGCTACCGGCAAGGCTTACACCGCGCCCGAAAGCCAGTATTTTATTGAACTTCTCGATGGTGAGCGAGTCAGTTATTTTCATGTAAGTGATAAAAATTCAAATCGGCTACCTGATTACCACAGACTGGACTTAAGCGCTACTTATCAATTTAAAAATAAATCTTTGCGCGGTGATTTAGGGCTATCAATTTTTAATCTTTATAATCACAAGAATGTTTGGTACAAAGAGTACGATCTCGACGTATCGCCTATCGTTATTACCGATGTTAGTATGTTGGGATTAACACCCACTGTGTTTTTCAAACTTTACTTTTAGGAGTATTGATGAAACGGCTTTTCTTATATTTTTTATCCTTTACTTTTATTCTGTTTAGCTCCTGTGAGGACGATACTATTGTTAATAGCAGTAGCAACGATATTGTGGTCAGCGCATATTTATATGCAAATCAACCGATAAATGATATTCAAATTACATCAACCCTGCCTTTGGGTTCCCAAGATACAATTGCGCCTCCCGTTAGTGATGCAAACGTAACTATTATTAAAGCTAGTAAAGAGTATATGTTATTCAGCGATGTTAATCGTCCGGGCTATTATACTTACGAGGCGAATGATCTTAATATTTTATCGGGTGATGTTTTGGATTTAGTAGTTGAACACAACGCAGAAGTTGTTAAGTCAAAAACTAGCGTACCCCAAAAACCGTTGAACCCGGAACTGGATGACGATCAACTAGTTGTTCCCGATTTTTCCAATTTCAGATTTGGTGATCGACCTGACCCTGAGGAAACTAGTATTTCTTTAACCTGGACTAACGAAGATGATTCATATTACTATGTCGTTGTGGAATCAGCAGATGAAAGCGCCGAAGAAATTGAAACCGGTTTTGGATTTGGTGGTGGAAGATTTTTTATATCCGAGCCTCGGCAGACTGATGAATTCAATATCAACTTCGGGCTCTTGACACACTATGGAAAGCAAAGGTTGATCTTGTATAAAGTAAACGAGGAGTATGCTGATTTGTACGAATCTCGTGAACAGGATTCAAGAAATCTTAACGAACCGCTGACAAACATAGAAAATGGCTTTGGAATATTTACTGCTTTTGCGAGCGATACTCTTTTTTTCAATGTTGTAAAGGAGTGATGGTTAAAATGGCTAAAGTGAAAAAGATACCGGCTGTACTTGTTGTATTGATGATTGCGCAAATATTTATAGGATGCGCAAGCTCTGCTTTTATTGAGAGCAAATCGCTAACTGAGTCGATTGAAATAAATGGAATTCAGGATGATTGGAAAGATAACTTAACTTACCAGGAAGATGAAAAATTCAGCTATGGTATGCAAAACGATTCGCAAAATCTGTACATGATTTTTGTGTTTAGTGAGCGAGCCAATATATTGAAAGTATTAACAACAGGGTTTACCATTTGGCTTGAACCTGATAAAGGCGGTAAAAAGCTGGGTATCAAATATCCAATAAACTTACAAGAAACAAATCTTATTTCGATGTTTAGAAATAGAGATCGGGATGCAGATCCCGAACAGTTCATTAAAGCAATAAAGAAGTTAATCGAATCCCAGGACGAAATATCAGTCGTAAATGAGAAGGGTTTTTCTTTATCGTCATTTACTGTGAATGCAAATTCTCAGTTCGATGCGGCTTTGGGTATTTCAATGGGACGATTGGTTTATGAATTAAAAGTTCCACTGGAAGAAAATTCTTTATCACCTCTTGTACTGAATTCTAATCCGGGAGAGAGCTTATTCATGGAAATTGAAACCGGCAAACTCGAGCGACCGGAAATGAAGAGACCCGGAGGAATGGGTGTAGGCGGCAGGCGACCCGGAATGAGTGGTAGGAGAATGGCAAAAGGAGAAGGCCTGCGAAATTTGACCAAAAAGTTAACTTTTTCTGCAACAATTGAATTAGCTCAACAATAGATTTTTACGTCACACGGAATCAATAGAACCTCCCTTTATTGATTCTCCAAAATACCTGGGAACTAGCATCCAGGTATTTTTTTTGATTATCCAGGCATTTTAAAGAATCCATACAAATTTCTAAAGCATTCTATCATAACAACTTACCAATCTGAGTTCTATTTGGCATATTCATTGTCGAGTTGCGGACAGGTCTGATATTTATCTTAACATACTTCACAGAAATAATAGTAAGAGCAGTCATGAAAAGACTAATCGTAATAGTATCAATATTATTCACCTCTCAACATTCTGCACAATGGGAAGTGGAGTGGACATCATCAACTAACTCATCCACATACTCAGCAGGATGGATTTACATTTTCTCAAATGCGGATCGATCTTACAATTATTATAAAGTAGATGAAATTTCTTTCCGGATCATGCAGTCTTCTGTTTCCGAATCGGTTTTATATTCCTACAATTTTACACAGGAAGAAATAGCAGCAGGCAACCAGATTTATTCACTGGGAGCAGATTTAACCGGCGACGATATAGTCGAATTTTATGTGTTGGCATATCATGAAAGCGAGGATAATCCACGACAGTCGTTTAAGATAATTGATATTACCACCGGTGTAATTTTGTTTGAAAGAAATGAGGCAAACAGTTACTACACTTATCCTGTAGTATGGGACGTTGATAACGATTCACAACTGGAATGCTCATATGCAGTTTATGATTACCCCGATTTTGTTTCTTATAGTTACGAAGTAGTGAACACTCCGACACTCACTTCTTTAAATCGAGATACGCCGCAAGCTAATTCGTTTGAATTGATGCAAAACTATCCAAACCCTTTTAATCCGGTCACTAACATACGTTATAACATTCCAGCTGACACTTCAAAGTTGCTGGGTGTACAAACAGATGGAAAAGAAGGTGCTCACGTAAAGATAAGGATTTATGATATCGCCGGACGAATGATTAAGACACTTGTAAACCAGGTGCAAATACCAAGTTCATATAACATTGAATGGGATGGAACAAATCAATTAGGCAACAGGGTTTCGTCAGGAGCTTATTTTTATTCTCTTGACACCGGTGTCGATATCAAAACAAAGAAATTAATGATTTTAAAATAATAGAAAGGATTAGCGGAAATGGGTAACTACAAATTGTTGAATGACCTTGCAATAAGTGAAAACGGGTTTCTCTTTCAACCTGTTACAGGAGAATCTTTTACTCTTAACTCTGTTGGAATAACAATAATGGAAGGGCTGAAAGCTCACGGGGATTCGCTGCAAATTATTGAACAAATAGTTGAAGAGTATGATGTTGAGCAATCGGCAGCAGAGAGAGATTTTTCGGAATTCATTAATCAATTAAAAAATCATAACCTGGTGAGAGAACAATGAAAGTCGCGGTAACAGGATTAAATAATATTGACAGTCCCGGTCCAGGAGTACCTGTTATAAGAGGAATAAAAGATTCGGCAAAATTTGACGGGGAAATTATCGGTCTGTTATATGATTCACTTGAACCGGGCGCTTACATGAGCGAAGTAAGCATGCGAAACTATCAAATTCCATATCCCTCTGGTGGTTTGGATGCGCTATACGAACGTCTGAATCATATAAATGAAAAAGAAAACATTGATGTAATTATTCCCACTCTTGATTCGGAATTATTTAGCTTTATTAAACTTGCCCCCCGGCTTGCCACGCTCGGCATAAAAACGTTTCTGCCTACACTTGAACAATTGAATATGCGTGCAAAAGATAAACTATTTGACTTCTGTACGGCAAATGAAATTAAGGTGCCCAAAAATATATTGGCTGCAACCGTACAGGATTTATATTCAATTCCGTCAAACATAAGTTATCCTGCAGTTATTAAGGGTATATTTTACGATGCTTACATTGTAAACAACTTTGATGAAGCAATTACTGCGTTTAATAAAATCAGATTTAAGTGGGGATTGCCAATTATTGTGCAGGAGTTTATTCGCGGCGAAGAATACAATGTTTGCGCACTGGGTGATGGCAGCGGTGAAATGATTGGCGCAGTGCCTATGAAAAAAATGTATATAACCGATAAAGGCAAAGGCTGGGCCGGGATAACGATTGACGATCCGGTGCTGATGAATATTTCTCAAAAATTGATCGGTAGCCTTAAATGGCGAAGCGGGGCAGAGCTTGAGTTTGTTAAAGAACACGAATCAAATCAATACTACCTGTTAGAAATTAATCCAAGGTTTCCTGCGTGGTGTTATTTGTCTGTAGCAGCGGGACAAAACCTTCCCTATTCATTGCTTGAACTGGCGCTTGGTCAAAAAGTAAAAGCGCTCGATGAATATGAAGTCGGAAAAATATTCATCCGCTATTCGTGGGACCTAATAACGGACATTAAAAAGTATGAACAAATGACAGTAAAAGGCGAGGTGGATCATGGCTAAAAAAGTATATGAAAGACCAATGATAATAAAGCAGTACTCGGGAATGATGAACAAATTCGGCAGTGCTCCGGCAAGTATGCCCCTTTCCGAAATTGACGGCGTTCCCGTTAAGCAGCTAACAGAAGAGTGGGGTTCGCCTTTATTTGTTATGTCGGAGAAAAAAATTAGAGAGAACCAGAGAAGGCTTTACAGAATCTTTAAATCCCGATATCCTTCCGTACAAATGGCATGGTCCTACAAAACAAATTATTTGAACGCCGTCTGTTCCGTTTTTCACCAGGAAGGATCCTGGGCCGAAGTAGTTTCCGAATTTGAATACGACAGGGCGCGAAAACTTGGCGTTGACGGTGAGCATATTATTTTCAACGGGCCGAACAAAAGCGTAGAAGGTTTGCAAAAAGCTATTCATGAAAATGCGAAAATACATATTGACCACTTCGACGAGTTGTATCAAATTTTGGAAATAACGGACAGGATGAAAAAGCCTGCCAATGTTGCCATTAGGGTAAATATGGATGTAGGTATATACCCCAAGTGGGACAGGTTCGGATTCAATTATGAAAACGGTGAAGCAGCGCAGGCTTTAAAGCGAATAGCAACCAGCGAAAATCTGAGACTGGTTGGACTTCATACACATATCGGAACATACATCATGTCGGCCGAGCCGTATCGTGTTGCAGCCTCAAAACTTGTTGAACTTGCGAACATGATGAAACGGGAATATAATACAGACCTTGAGTACATAGACATGGGCGGAGGATTGCCTTCGAACAATACGTTAAAAGGACAATACCTTGAAGCTGAGCAGATACTACCCACTTATGAACAGTACGCCGACGCCATCACGTCACCTCTATTCGATTTGAAATCAAGCAGCGGAAAATTACCAACATTGATACTAGAGAATGGTAGAGCCTTAATCGATGATGCCGGATTCCTGATTAGCACTGTAATAGGCAATAAGAGGTTATCTGATGGCAGGCGTGCTGTTATTGTTGATGCCGGAGTGAACTTGTTATTCACGAGCTTCTGGTTCAAGCATAAGATCGTGCCGGCACAGCAAAACGGATCGTTTACTGAAAACTCAACTTTGTACGGACCTCTATGCATGAATATCGACTGCTTGCGTGAAGAAATTGTATTGCCTGTTATGAAGCGCGGGGAGCAGCTTGTAATTAAACATGTCGGAGCGTACAGTGTAACTCAATGGATGCAGTTTATTTCGCTGCGTCCAAAAGTAGTGATGACAATGGAAGATGGTAGTGTTGAGTTAATAAGGGATAGCGAGCATCTTGATTATATTACTTCAATGGAAAAGATACCCGAAAAGTTAAACGCGTTTTCCTTGCAATAAGATGGAGATGTTTTTAGAAATGTTAATCAGGATAGATTAAACCCGGAAAACTCAAATGCAATTCATAATTGACTCAATACTGTTTAGTTACTCGCAGATCTTCTTTTGCAACAGGAGATGGTTCGGCGCTGTTGCATTGTGTTCAACATTTGTAGTGCCCGAGATTGGATTGCTTGGCTTGGAAGGATTAGCTATAAGCAACTTCATTGCATTGCTGCTTAAGTTTGATAAAGAAAAAATCAGAACAGGCTTCTATGGATTTAACGGATTATTGTTTGGTGCGTCTGCAGCATACTTTTTCGAACTTACCCCGTTCCTGATTCTGATAGTATCAATATTTATCGTTATTACATTTTTTCTTTCGGCAACGCTTGAGCATTTTCTGGCAAGTACGTTTAACCTACCCGGGCTTAGTTTACCTTTCATAAGTGCGTTGTATATCTACCTGATTTTTATAACAAACTATAACAATATTATCTACAAGGGATTTAACTTCGTAGAGTATTCATTTCTTAGCGAAATGCCTGTTCTGCTTAGTTATTATTTGCAGTCGATATCTCTTATCCTGTTTCAGTCAAGTGTTATCACCGGTTTAATACTAATCACAGGGATACTTTTCTTTTCGAGGGTGATGTTCATAAACAGCTTAATCGGATTTGCAATCAATTACATTTTTGTAAACATAATCTTTCCCAATCCAACAAACGATGTATTGTTATTAGCTTCGTTTAATTCAATTCTTACTTCATTTGCATTGGGCGGCAATCTTGTAATTATTTCAAGAAAGAGTTTCGGACTGATATTTGTATCAACTCTGATGGTCATTGTTTTTACAGGGTTCTTTTCGAAACTACTGATTGATTACCTTCTGCCGGTGCTGGTACTGCCGTTTAACGTTGTTGTGCTGTTTACTATCTACAGTTTGAAGTTCAGGCAGGAGCATTCGGACTTAACATTGCTTTATTTTCAACCGGGATCCCCTGAAGAGAATTTTTATTATCATCAAAACAGGAAGACACGTTTTGATAAGTTCAAATATGTATTTCCCGAACTCCCGGTATTTGGAGAGTGGAAGATTTCGCAGGGATTTGACGGTGAGCATACTCATAAGGACGAATGGAGATTTGCGTGGGACTTTGTAATTGAAGATGATAAAGGCAACGAGTTTAACGGCACGGGAAATGCTCCCGAAGATTACTACTGTTATAATACACCGGTTGTAGCCTCACTTGACGGCGATGTAGTGAAAGTGATTGACAATGTTCCCGAGAATAAGGTCGGTGAAACAAATCTACAGAACAACTGGGGAAATACTGTAATCATTGATCACGGCGATGGTCTGTTTTCTGCAATGTCGCATTTAAAAATGAATTCAATAAAAGTTTCCAAGGGTGATATTGTTAAAAAGGGCGACATAATTGGTTTGTGCGGTAACAACGGAAGATCGCCTGTTCCCCATCTTCATTTTCAGTTTCAGTTAACGGATAAACTTGGTGACAAAACATACAAGTTTCCCATTTCGCACTTCCTACAGAAATCAGGGGATAGGTATGAATTGAGATCATTTTCGTATCCCTCTGAGAACACAATCGTTAGAAATATTGAAACGCATAAAGGATTGATGGAAGCATTCGATTTTCAACTTGGCGATGAATTGGAATTTAAATGCAAACTTAATGGAGAAGAATTTTACGAGGGTTGGGAAGTAAAGGTCGACATTCTAAACAATATGTACATTGAGTCGGATAACGGGGCTAGGGCATTTCTTTATCCTCGTGAAAAAGTATTCTACCTAACCAACTTTGTAGGCAACAAAAAATCAGCATTGTATTTCTTTTATCTTCAGGCTCTTAGTGTTCCGCTTGGTTATGTCGACAATATGTTTTGGAAAGACTCAATACCGGTTTCAATAGCTGTTAAGAGCACCTTTAGGTACATGGCAGAGGTTGTTCTAATTTTCGGACAATTAATAAGTTCAACAGTTGAAAAAACATTTGAGAAAAAGATTAACGGTAACCAGAGTTTCATAATAGCCTCAGATTTTGTCAATTCCGGTAAATACTTCATGAAGTGGTTTAAGCAGGGAGCAAAGGGTCGATTATCAATTGATTCACAGGGAGTTATTCAAAGTATTGAGCATAAATCAGACAGAATTAATTTTTATGCTTCGAATAAATCAGCGGAGGTTTAAAATGAGTATGAAGCAAGTTTTATCAGTGTTATTAATTTTTACTTTTAGTGCCGGGACATTTGCAAACGGTCTGTCGGATGAAAAATTAAAAATATTCAAAGAATCAGTAACTGAAGAATCAATAGGCAATTATGCAAATGCAATTAAATTGATTCAGCAATTACATTCCGCGAACAAAAAAGATTACCTTACAAATTTAAGACTGGGCTGGCTTTGCTATCTCGACAAAAAATATGATGAATCAATTAAATATTATGAGGAAGCCGTGAGACTGAGCAATAGGAGTCTCGAAGCTATGCTGGGGTTGACTTATCCTTATTCAGCAAAAAACGAATGGGAAAAAGTAGAGGCGATTTATAAAAACATTATTGACAAAGATGAACACAATTATACTGCCAACATGAACCTTGGCAAAATATTCTTTAATAAAGCCTCGTATATAAATGCAAAGAGCTATTTTGAAAATGTATACGAAAATTATCCCAGCGATACTGATGCAAACTTATACCTTGGCTGGGCGTATTACTATCTTGGCAACAAATCCAACGCAAAAGAATATTTTACAAATACATTAATTGTTGATTCCGACAACTCAAGCGCAATAGAAGGGCTGAATTTAACAAGATGAAAAAAAATATTTTAATATTGTTTACTTTCGTAGTTGTTTCGACCATTGCCCACGGGCAGCTTAGGTTTACCGGCTTTTCACCTTCTTTATACTATACTTACGGTGATTACTCGAACGGGAATTCATCGAACTCTATAGCCGGTTACGGTACAATAGCTATTAACAACTTCGATTACTTTTCACTGGGCATTGAAAAACTATCCATCGACAATTCATCATGGACTTATGATCAGTACAACCTTTCCGCCGGCTTCCTGAAAAACATATACCCGTTTTACATCTCCGCTAATTATATGCACGTAAACGGAAAATTTAGCAGGAAAGATTTCTTTTACGAGTATAACGATTACATGAATATCTACAACATTGGGTTGACGTACAATTACCACAGAATTTTTCTCTCAGGCATTTTTTCATATGCGGATTTGAATGGGTACAAACCGGTTGTAAACAGGCAGTACGAAATTAGGTTCACATTGCTTGCAGCCGACTATTTTACCCTGAACTTAAAACCCGCGCATACCAATTTATCAGACGGCAGGCGCCTATTCTCAATGAGTGGAAGTATTACTTATTACCCGTTTAAAAATTTTACGGTCTTAATAAGTGGATTTATCGGTGAACGAGCATACTACTTTAATAATCAATTACTCACCGTGTTTAACCAGGATGAAACGCAAAAGAGTATGTATGAACTTAAGTTGAAATACAAGTTATCGAATAAACTACAAGCATCAGGTTCATACCAGCGAACTGAATTTAATAGTTATGAAATCAATTATTACATACTTGGGTTGAAAGCTTTTTTCTAACAAGGTTTATTAGGGGGCATTCATTACATCCATTTGGGCTTTAGCCCCATTAATTTTTCTAATCTACCGCCCTATCAAGCAGCGATGAAGGTAATGTCTTTGATGCCTTAGCCCCAAGTTCTTTTAGCTTTTCCGTCCGTCTTACAAGGTTGCCTGAACCCTCGTACAGCTTTTTCATTGCTTCCTGGTAACTGTCTTTTGTCGAGTCGATTCGTTTGCCGATGTTGATAAGATCTTCTACGAATCCAACAAACTTGTCGTAAAGCGCCCCGCTTTGCCGCGCAATCTCAATAGCGTTTTTGTTTTGGTTTTCCTGGCGCCAAATACTTGCAATTGTTCGCAATGTAGCGAGGAGAGTACTTGGGCTAACTATAACAATGTTAAGCTCAAACGCATCCTGGAATAAAGTTGGGTCGTGCTGAACCGCAAGTGCAAATGCCGGTTCAATCGGGATGAACATTAGAACAAAATCAGGTGAATTTAGTCCGTACAAATTTTGATATTTCTTTTGGCTAAGGCCTTTAAGATGCGAACGGATAGATTTAATGTGATTGGTTAACCGGGCCTGTTGCTGATTCTCTTCATCTGAACTTACGTAGTATTCATAGTTCGTAAGGGAAACTTTCGAGTCGATTATAATATTTTTTTCATCGGGAAGATATACTATAACGTCGGGACGCATAAGGCTGCCGTCCTCGCTTTTAAGCGTCTCCTGTACTTTGTATTCACGGTCTTTTACAAGTCCTGATTTTTCAAGAACACTTTCCAGAATAAATTCACCCCAGTTGCCTTGTGTCTTTTGATCCCCGCGTAACGCTTTTGTGAGGTTGTTGGCTTCTTTTGACATCTGCTGGTTCAACTCGTGAAGCGATTTTATTTGCTGTACAAGACCGGCGCGTGCCTCGGTATCTTTTATATGTTTGTCTTCAACTTTCTGCTCAAACTCACGAATCTTTTGAGAGAGAGGATTTAGGATTTCATTTAAGTTCTCTTTGTTCTGCTGCGTAAATTTGTAAGATTTTTCTTCGAATATTTTATTTGCCAGGTTTTCAAATTCTTTTGTGAATTTTTCCTGGAGCGTTTTCAGTTCATCATTTTGTTCGTTTAATCTATCCTGTTGATTTTTATAGTCGCTCTTCAACGACGCAAGCTCTGTGCTTAATTGAACTACTTTTTGCGTCTCGTCAATTAACTGATTTTTCTTTTCGTTGAGATCTTTCTCAAGAATCGAAGCCCTTTCCGAAAGCTGAGCTTTTTCTGCACCTGATTTCTGTCGTGATGCTAAAAATCCTAATGCAATACCAAGGAGCAGACCGATAGCGATAAAAACAAACTCCATAATTCCTCAGAAATAATTTTTAATTTTCATTTTGTATCAAAAATTAGTTATATCAAACTAATCTTTTTTTAATTCAAGTCCGAAAGTAGTGCCGATTCGTTTTTCACTTGAGACCCAAATATCTATATCGTTTATCTCGCAGTACTTTTTAACAAGGGCTAAGCCAAGCCCGCTGCCTTCATACCTCCTTGTGTATCCCTGTTCCTCCTGTGTAAACACATTAAAAATTTCCGGCACAAATTCTTTTGAAATGCCAATGCCTGTATCAATAATGCAGCACTGCAAATATTTTTCATCTCCGCTTAGCTTAATTATCACGCCGCCTTCGTTAGTATATTTTATTGCGTTATCTATAAGGTTGGCAAAAATTTGTGTTACGGTATACCGGTCCAAATGCAGTGTAGCGTTCTCAGTTAAGTTCTCAAATTTAAGTGAAAGGTTTTTTGATGAAGCTTTCACCGAGAATTCATTTATGATAGGTAATATAATATCTTTGGATAGCGACAAGTCCTGGAAACGGGGAGTATAAGTACCTGCTTCAATATCGGACAAGTTCAGAATCAAGTCAACTGTTCTAATTAACCTGTTGGCTGCATTTTCGATTGAAGTAAAACTTTCGTTCGTATCATCCGATTTGTTCTCATCAAACTCCATTTTCAATAACGAAGTAAAATTCGTAATTGTGCTTATTGGCGTTCGTATTTCATGTGACATTTGCGCAAGGAACTCCGACTTTAACCTATCTGAAGCTTCCGCAGCATTTTTTGCTTTCCTTAGCTCAAATTCAATTTTCCTGCGCGCTTCAAGATCTTTCGCAAGCTGTTTATTCTTTTTATTCAACTCAATAGTTCTTTCTTTTACCAGGTGCTCCAATTCATTTTTGCTGCGCTTTAATCTTTTTTCAATTTTCTTTCTTTCGGAAATATCTTTTATAACACCAACGACTCTCTCAGAATCTTTTATGGCGGGGTTTAGTAATATACCGTTGTCTTCCAGGTAAATTTCTTCGTCGTTCTTTTTAGTAAATCTATACTCGGCGTAAAAATTTGATTGTTTGTTTATTGCTTCGGTAAGACTTTTTAATAACTCATCTTTATCGGCGGGATGAATAAGTTTACGCCATTCATCAATATTAATATTAGTGAGATCTTCTTTTGTAAATCCAAGTGTAGAGCTAAGCGCTCCTCCCCAAATAATTCTGCCTGATTTAACATGATGGTCATAAAAAACCAGCCCGGTCTCTTCACCGATTTTACTGTAAAGTTCCTGCTGTTCCCGTATTGATTGGGCATTTTTTATTTTTCTCTTATTATAAATAAGGGTAAATGCCCCTACACTAAGCGCAAACGCTATAATAATCAATAAGAAATTATTCCTGAATCCGCGCATAAGCTCAAGCACTTCATAATCGGGTGCAGTAACCATTATTGTCCAATAAGTATTTGGAAGAAGTATAGGCTCATTGTAAGTATATTTTTTTACGGTGGTTTGCGGCGTTTGCTCCTGGTTGGTTTCATAGTATATATTGAAGCCGGGGATTTGTTTAGCGGCTAAATCCAATATTGTTTCCGCAGCTTCCGAATACTCTGCTAACTGCCGAATATGCTTGCCTGTATGATCCGGGATCGGGCAGTAAATTTGTATTCCTTTCTTGCTCAGCATCCATGCATAACCTGTTTTACCGACTTTAATGTTTGACAAAAAAGTTTTTGCAATGTAATCAAAAGGAATCAAAACGCTTAAGCAGCCTGTATATACGGAATCTTTAAAGACAGGAAAAGCCAATGCTATTGTATTGTAACCTTGTACCGCTTCAAAAACTTCGCTTAATATTGCTTCGTGATTTTCAATAATGAACTTGTTGTGAGGCTGGTAAGCAACGTTTCTTCCGATAGCAGACGCTACGTAAGGATAGGTACTAACAATATTCCCGGTGGAATCAATCCTGGTTATTGCTTTTAATTTATCTGATTTAGTTAGGAAGTAATCTTTCATTAATCGGTTAATCCCGGGAGAAGCTTCTTTAACGGAAGGAATGCTTGCCAGAAATTCCAGGTCCGATTCAAGAGCTTCTATAAACTGCTCAATCCCTTCACTTGCCAAATTAGCTTGGGTTTTTAATTGATTATTCAATTGCGAAATTGTGTCCTGCTCAACTTCAATGTACACCTTATAAAGCAGGTATGCAAAAAGAGTTATCAGGAGTGAAAATGTAATTCGAAAAATATTTTTTTGAATAATTTTCAATGCGGTTAATTCGATTGTTGATCTTAATATCCCAGGCAAATGTAATGATTAATAAAATTTATAGAAAATTGCTATTTGAAATACATCACAATATTTTTTGATTAATGAATTAGAAGTGCTTTAAGTTCATTCGGTATTTTTATTCAATAATTCCGGCGATTATATGAGCAAGAAAAAAAGGACTGTTGCACAGATTTTTTTTGTTGTTTCTGCATTAATTCTTTGTAGTTGCTCAGGATTAATAAAGAGCGTTTCGGGAACAGAAAGGGGGCTATTAACTATACTTGCGTTAGGTGATTCATACACCGTCGGTGAAGGTGTTGAAAATTATGAACGATGGCCGATCCAGCTAAGGGATTCTCTTAATGCAAAAGGCTTTAGAGTTAGCTGGGTTGATATTGTAGCAAAAACAGGCTGGACTACGGATGAACTTGATTTGGGAATGAATGAAATTAATCCTAAAGCGAGGTATGATATTGTAACTCTTTTAATCGGCGTTAACAACCAGTATCGTGGTAGAAGTGTGGAAGAATACAGCGCTCAATTTACCCGCCTGCTTCATCGTGCGGCAATTTTTACGAACGGTAACTACCGGCGTTTGATTGTTTTGTCTATCCCGGACTGGGGTATTACTCCTTTTGCTAATGACAGGGGTCGAAAGAAAATATCCGAAGAAATTGATACTTATAATGACGTGAAAAGACAAGTATGTAATTCGCGGAAAGTAAAATATATTAATATAACCGACATTTCGCGCAAAGCTGAAATAGACTCTACCCTGCTGGCCGAAGACGGTTTGCATCCTTCGGGCAAAATGTACTCTCAATGGGTTTCCCGCATTCTGCCGGATTTAATTAAAATGCTGGGAGAATAGATGACAACCGACGAATTGCGAAACAAAGCCGTTGAACTTGATAGAAAGGATCCACTTAAAGATTATCGCAACAAGTTCGTTATCGTGGACGAAAACATAATTTACCTCGACGGCAATTCGCTCGGACGCTTACCTTTAGCGACAAAACAAAAGATGCGAGATGTTATTGATAATGAATGGGGAAGCAACTTAATAAACAGTTGGAACGACCACTGGCTGAAAAGAATGCAGAAAGTTTCTGCCAAACTTGCAATAATACTCGGCGCTAAAGAAAACGAAGTGTTGTTGGCTGATTCAACCTCGCTAAACCTGTTTAAGCTTGTTTGTGCAATTCTTAATAAGCAGGCCGGTAAAACAAAAATAATAACGGACGACTTAAATTTTCCAACGGATGTATATATTCTCGAAGGCGTTGTTTCCCTTTTGGGAAACAAACATAGGTTAATTATTGTCGATTCGATTAATAACACCTACCCCGATGTTAATGTTTTGAAAGAGAGCATAGATGAAAACACAGCACTAGTTGCACTATCGCATGTTGCGTTTAAGAGCGGCTATAAATACAACGCACAAGAAATTACTGAATACGCATGCTCGAAAGGTGTTCCCGTAATCTGGGACTTAAGTCACTCCGCCGGCTCAGTACCTATTCACCTTAAGGATTGGCAAATTGATTACGCGGTGGGCTGTACATATAAATATTTAAACGGCGGACCCGGGGCGCCGGCTTATTTATATGTTAGGGAAGAGCTCCAGAAGGAATTAACTTCGCCGGTATGGGGATGGTTCGGTGATTCGTCACCGTTTGAGTTTCGATTGAATTTTAACCCTGTTGAAACAATAGAAAAATTTAATGTCGGCACACCGCCGATTCTGTCGGTATCCGCAATTGAACCGGCGCTTGATATAACTATTGAAGCCGGAATGGAGGCAATACGAATAAAAAGTGAATTGCAATCGGAATATTTGATGGAACTAATTAAAACTGAACTGCTTCCGTTCGGTTTTAAAATTGGTTCACCAGTGGATGTTGCTGAGCGCGGTTCGCATTTATCAGTTCGCCATGAAGAAGGTTACGGGATTACCCAGGTGCTGATTAGATCAAAAAAAATAAGTAAAAACGTAATACCCGACTTCCGTACTCCTAATAATATAAGGCTTGGAATTTCCCCGCTATTCAACTCATTCATTGAATTGTACGAAGCAGTAAAGATGATAAAAAGGGTAGTTGAAAATAAATTGTACGCCGGATATTCTTCTGAGATTAATTCCGTTACTTAACCCTGAATCGTCTTGGTGTCAGTAAAATCAAGAGTAAGGAATTTCCATTCATCTGCGGGGAAAAAGCTTCATTCTCACCTGTTCCACCAAACTTTAGCTTTTTTCTTGTTCCCTTCGACTTTTTTCTTTTTATCACTTTTCTTTTTCACGTTACTTTTGTCGGAAGGTTTACCCGGTTTTGCTCCGGATTTTTTCTTACCCTGTGTTTTATTGCCGGCAGATGCTCTTGCTTTTACGCGGACTTTTTTCGCTTTCCATCTGCCTTGCTTATTCCTGTCATTCGTTTTAGACTTTTCTTTCTTTTTCTTCTCGGCAACTTCCACGTTTATTGCCCGGTCCTTAAAGTAAACACCTCTAAAAGCATCCGTTATCAATTCCAAATACTCACTGTCGATTTCAAAAAACGAATGGCTTTTCTTTATCTCAATTTCACCAATTTCTATATCTCTTTTCCCGGTGCAATCGTTAATAAGTCCAATAATATCAGTTGGTTTCACCTGGTCCATTTTTCCTAAATTGATAAAAAACTTTGTAAAACTTTCAACCCTTGCACGCCTGTCTTTTTTGCTGATTTTTCCGCGGTCAAGCGGAACATTCAAATCTTTTGCGTTGCGGTAATAGTCGAGGAACCTGTTAAACTCAAGTGAAACAAACTTCTTTATCAACTCTTCCCGGTCGAGCCATTCGAGTTTTTTGTAAATATTCGGCAGGTACGATTCTATCTGCGAATAATCAACTTCTACTTTTTCCATCCTGTCGATCAGATGGAACAACTGTTTCTCGCATATATCTTTGCCCGTCGGCACATCGAGAAATTCAAATTTTTTATCAATCATTTTCTCGATTTGCTTTAGTTTGCCTTTCTCTTTTAAGTTGGCAATTGCTATCGAGGTTCCGGTTTTACCAGCCCTCCCGGTTCGCCCGCTGCGATGAGTATAAACTTCAAGTTCATCAGGCAGATTGTAGTTTATAATATGCGTCAGGTCATCAACATCAAGACCGCGTGCTGCGACGTCCGTAGCTACAAGTATCTTTAAATGCCTTATACGAAACTTGTTCATCACGTTATCGCGCTGTACCTGCGACAAATCCCCGTGAAGAGAGTCGGCGTTGTACCCGTCTTCAATCAATAAATCCGCTACTGCCTGTGTCTCCTTGCGGGTGCGGCAGAAAACAATTCCGTAAATATCGGGATGAAAGTCAACAATACGTTTTAATGCAAGGTACCTGTCCTTAGCGTGAACCATGTAAGCGATGTGATTAACTGTTCTCGCACCGGTATTCCTTTTGCCGACTGTGAACTCCTTGGGATTGCGCATATAACGTTTAGCAATTGACATCACTTCCGGGGGCATAGTGGCTGAGAACAACAAAGTATTCTTATCCGCCGGTGTGTGTTTAAGAATGTCTTCAAGGTCGTCCCGGAAACCCATGTTCAGCATTTCGTCGGCTTCATCGAGCACCACGGTTTTAACTTTTGAAATGTCTATGTATCCCCGGTTGATAAGATCGAGTAAACGTCCAGGTGTGGCCGAAATAATCTGCGCACCGCTTTTAATCATTTGAACCTGTCTGTCAATACTTGCACCGCCAAAAACGGCAGCTACTTTCAGATTCGATTTGTATTTACAAAAGCTTGTTAAGTCGTCGGCTATTTGTAAACATAACTCGCGCGTAGGCGCAAGCACAAGGTGCTGGATTTTCCTCTGCGAGGGATTTGTATGTTCAATAATAGGTATTCCGAAGGCTGCTGTTTTGCCGGTTCCGGTTTGTGCAAGGGCAACTATGTCCCCGGGTTCATCGGAAAGCAGATGCGGAATAACCTGTTCTTGTATTGGCATTGGTAGTTCGAATCCAAGTTCGCTTATTGCTCTGATAATATCGTTGTCAACTCCAAGTCTTTCAAAATTTTTCATTCGTTTGTCCAAATAGTGTGTAAATCAATTTCTTGTTGATTGAAATGAAGTTAAGTATAAGTTGCTGTAAAAGCTAAACCGAAAATCCTTGGGAATTGAAAAAATGAGGGAGTTTTCTTTTCCGATCAGACTAATCTTTTCTTACAAATACGTTGCTAAAAATCTTAACCATCATGTCATCTCAAATTCAGTTGCAAAGATACGGAATATTTTAGTGGTATTTGGAAGGTTGCTTCCGAAAAACATGGTTCGATAAACTTAAATGCTAAATTATTTGTTTTTGACGAATGACATCTCCTTGTGGGAAAGTTTCTCCCGTAAAAGGACTCGGGGTCAGGGTTGAATTACTTTAAAACAGCCAGTCGATGTGTTCGATGGCAACCAAAAAGTAAAGTTAAGAAGAAAAACAGGTCTTCTTCCCAGATCATTCAATTTCCCTCTTTGCATCCATAAAGAATTTTCGATTCGCTTCTTTTTTTACGAAATGAACGGATAAACAGATATAATTCTATTGAATCAAGAGTTATTCGTTAGTAACTTTACAGGTACAATCCTGTCCATAAATCAAACATTTGATTTGTTTAGTTCCATTAAATTATTTGAGTTAATGATAAAATGATATCAATAATAATAAATAAAATCGACACAATGTTGAGAGGATAAAAAAATGAGTATTCAAAACGCTGATATAGAAAAAATAATGGATCGTTATTATTATACTGATGAAACCAGAGCAATCATTGAATCAGAAAATTTATTACCTATAGGTTTATTATCCAGGTTACATTCCGCATATCCTGAATACTCGGGAATTATAGAAGATAAAGAGTTCCAGTTTTCGGGAAAAGCTCATTATGCCGGCCTAAAAGGATTCAGGGAAATCAACCAGGTTTTATTGGATAATGGTATTGATATTGGGCATATTGAAGAAAGAGAACTCTTTATAAAAGTATATCGTTTCTTAGCAACTAAACATGTATTGAATACTATCAACTGGAAAAATTTTGCAAATGATTCGGTATTTCAATTAGTATTTCCGCAACCAGGGATGATAAGCCCTGAATTATTAAAGAATTATCAGGCGACATCATCAGAGGAGGAAAAAGAAAAGCTTATTGAAGATTATATCAAAAGCACAAATCCTCATGATGGAAAACAAAAACTAAATAAGCCTTGGTTTGAAAACGATAAAGGAGAGATTGAATTTCTGGAAGGAAGTCAGCACAAATACCCGCAGTGTCAGTTATTATTCGATAAATCAACTCAAAATTGTTTTGCTTTCTGCAGCTATTGTTTCCGTCATGCTCAGGTACGTGGTGATGAAGATATGTTCATACAGAAGGATATCAAGCCGATACTCGATTATATGAAACAACATAAAGAGGTTACTGATTTATTAATCACTGGTGGTGATGGCGCATATATGCCTTACCAAAGGCTGGAGCAATATGTAAGGCCTATTGTAGATGATCCTGAATTATTACATATCAAATCATTAAGAATTGGTACCAGAGCTTTAACATTCCATCCAGAATTATTCTTAACTGCAGATTATGGGAACTATCTTGAACTTTTCAAATATTTAATTGACAATGGAGTTCAAGTTGTGATCATGGCTCATTTTTCAACACCAAGAGAGTTAATGAACCCAAGCACGGTTGCAGCTATCCGTCGCTTACGTTCCAAAGGAGTTGTAATCAGAAGTCAAAGCCCTATTATGAACCATATCAGTTTATTTACGGATGAAAATGGAGAAGTGGATATTGATCGTTCAGCCCAAAAATGGATTGATTTAGGAAACATTCTTTCAATGTTGGCTGTTCAGTTCCACTCTATGTATTGTGCTCGTCCAACCGGAGAGCATCTCTACTTTACTGCACCATTAGCAGCATTAAACAAAGTTTTTAGCAAAGTGTACAGAACACTTTCGTCGATAAGCCGTCCTTCAAGATATATTACCTTGACTTCTTCGGCAGGTAAAACTTCTATTTTAGGAGAAACTACAATAAATGGGGAAAAAGCATTTGTACTTAAATTCAACGAAAGTAGAAACATGAAATGGATGGATAAAGTATTTCTAGCTAAATACGACGAAGAAGAAAATACCATCGCTAGCTTAAAGCCGTTCGATTCTGATAAATATTTCTTTGAAGATGAATTAATTGATATTGAAAGAGAGCTTGAAGAAGCTTTAGCAGTCAGATTAAAAAAATAGATTAACCTAATATTATACCTATGATAAATAAAATTATCGCATCTACAGATAAGGCGGTTGGCGACATATTTGATGGAGCAACCGTCATGATTAGCGGGTTTGGCGAAGCTGGTAGCCCGATTGAGCTGATTCACGCACTAATAGATCATGGAGCTAAAGGCTTAACGGTTGTTAGTAATAATACCGGCAGTGGACATG
>JANQLA010000052.1 GCA_028280855.1 Melioribacteraceae bacterium | reverse complement strand
GACAAAGCACGAAGGATAAAAATTTAGAGACGACAGTCGCTAAACAAAAGACGAAGTATTAATGAGGTGAAACTAGAAAATACAAAAACAGGAAACTTTGCTTTGGCAAATTCTATTGTATGGGTTGTTGTCTTCAAGTTAATTTGTTAAAAACTGTAGAAAAAATAATAACTAAAAATCAGGAGGTAACTTTTCGATAATAATTAAAAGGAAATTTAATTAGTAGGCCGGAATATTGAGAAATTGGCTTAATTATCACTTGAGTTCTTTCAAAGAAGCATTTGGCTTTGAAGGGGTTTCCTTCGAAAGTCTCGAAGAAAAAAGAAGAGAAGTTCTAGTTATTATTATCCTCTTATTCGGAGTTTCATTTTTAATCCCTTTCGGTGTTTTTGCAATTTTTATGGGGAATACCCTGTTGGGGATTTTCGAATTGTTAGTTGCATTCTCTTTTTTCATTTTTGAATATAATGTTAGAGTTAATAAAAATTTAAAAGAAGTTACATTTCTTGTAGTCTGTATCCTTCAAATAGTTTTTATAACCTTGTTCGTTTCCGAAAGTAGCGGCGTCTCGGGGCATTTATGGTCGTTTATGGTCCCAATTGTGATTCCTTTTTTATTGCCCCGTAGAGTTGGCAACATTTTTATTTTGCTTTTTTATTCTGCAGTGTTCTTCAGTTTTATACTTGATATTCCGGAAGGACGATATGATATATATTTTAAAGTAAGATATACGGGAGCTTATTTTGCCATTTTTCTTGTTGCTACACTATTAGAGATCGTACGCCAAAAAAATCAAACCAGTATAAAGCAAAAAAATATTGAACTGCAAAATATAGTTGATGAGCTCAACGAAAAAGATGCCCAACTGGAAGTAAGCCGTAACAAGTACCGATTATTGTTTGAACAATCAAACGACGCCATAATTATTTTGATGGGTTTCCGGGTAATGGATTTTAATGATAAAGCGCCGCGGATTTACGGCTATGAAAGAAAAGAGCTTTACGGTATTAATCTGTTTGAAATGTCGCCGGTATTTCAGGACTTTAATACTGTCAGTTCCAAAAAGGCTGAGGAATATGTTAATCTTATTGCCCAAAAAAATGAAGTTCGTTTTGAATGGATTTTTAAAAAAAAGAACAACAGCACCTTCTATGCGGATGTTAATCTTCAATCGATTGACTTTGAATCCGAGAAATACGTAATAGCAACAGTCAGAGATATTACATTTCAGAAGAACGCCGAGAAGGCGCTTATTAAAGCCAAAGAGCAGGCAGAAAAATCCGACAGGCTTAAATCGGAATTCCTGGCGCAAATGTCGCATGAAATAAGGACACCTGTAAACTCAATAGTTAATTTAAGCAGCTTATTAAAAATGGATTTACATGATAACATTAGCGAGGAGAGTTTAATTTGTTTTACATCTATTGAAAGCGCAGCTACCCGTTTGATGAGAACAATAAATCTCATACTTAATATGTCGGAAGTAGAAACCGGGACGTATGCAGCAAGCTATAACGAAACCGACGTGGCTGGTGAAATCATTACTCCAATTATAAAAGAATTTAGCCGCCAGGCAGAAGAGTCGGGACTAAAGTTAAATTTTTTAAATGACGTACCTGCGGGAAGAAAATTAAAGATTGATACTTACACTTTGTCCCAATCAATTGCTAACCTGGTAGACAATGCAATCAAATACACGAAATCAGGAAGCATAACTATTAGATACTTTAATTGCAGAAATAAATATTACATTGACGTGATTGATACCGGGATAGGAATTACGGAAGAGTATCTTCCCAAGCTATTTGAAAAATTTAGCCAGGAAGATCAGGGTTATACAAGAGAATACGACGGCAACGGTTTAGGATTAGCGCTTGTAAAAGAATACTGCAACATTAATAATGCCGGTATAAAAGTGGAAAGTGTAAAAGGTAAGGGAACGAAATTTTCTATAATTTTGACAGATGAACTCAAATGATTTTGTAGTTGGAATTGATGGATGTAAATACGGATGGGTAGCATCGAAGCTTAGCTATAATAGGAAATTAAATTTTTCTCTCCATTACTATTTCGAAGAATTAATCGAACAATACTGTAATGCAATCCGACTATTTGTTGATGTACCGATCGGTTTGATGGACGATGATTATCGTAAGTGCGATATGGAAGGGAGAAAACTACTTGGACAAAAGGGAAGTTCGCTATTCCCAATTCCGATTCGTGATGCAATATATTCAGAAGATTATACGTCGGGCTGCAAAAAAAATTATACCGTAATGGGTAAAAAGTTTTCAAAACAAGCCTGGAACATTTTGCCTAGGGTGCGTGAAGTTGACCGGTACTTGATGAAGAATAAAAACCTCGCTATAAAATTATATGAGTCGCATCCCGAGTTATGTTTTTATCAGTTGAATAAAAATGTTCCTATTTTTACGAGTAAGAAAACTAGTATTGGTCAAACAGAACGGTTAGAAATTCTCTCAGAATATTTATCGTCTATTGAAATGCGAGTGAACGAATTTTTGAAGCAAACAAAAAGAAGAGATGTTTTAATCGATGATATAATCGATTCAGTAGTTTTAGCTCTGGCAGCGCAAATATTCAGTGAAAATAGGTGTGTACCGATTAAAATGGTTTACGATAAAAATAACCTGCCTATGAATATATATTACTAAAAAGAAAGTAACATGAAGAGTAGAAGAAAATTTAATCTATCTGAGTTTATAACCCTTGTATTGGTTTGGGTAGTAATGATGAATTTGTTTACATGGTTTATGTTATCAGTCCTTGAAATGTTTTTTACATTTTCTGAGATTGAACATATTGTTCAAGAGAATATTATTGCTAAATATCTCTACTCTGGCTATCAGTACCTTGAATCTTCGTTGTTCGGTTTAGTGTTCGGTTGCTTCTTTGCGCTAATAAATCATTTAACGGATAGTCTAAGTTACTTTCGCAATTCATTTGGGAGAGTAATTCTTTTTAGAACGCTGCTCTACATGCTTGCGCTTATTACTGCCTCTGGCATCATATTCGGCATACTACTTAATATTGGGGTTCTTCCCGATGAGTTTGTAAATGTTGAATTCACTAGAATATTTACTTTCTCAACCGTAACAAGTATGCTGTTTTTTGTGTTCAGTTGCATATTATTCATAAATTTTGTTCAGCAAGTAAGCAGGAAGTTTGGGCCTGGTAACATGCTTCGAATGATAACCGGTAAATATGCCAAACCGCGGGAAGAGCAGCGTATATTTATGTTTATTGATTTGAACGATTCAACTACTATTGCTGAAAGACTTGGGCACATAAAATACAGCGCTCTTCTGAAAGACTGTTTTCATGACCTTACAAATACCGTTTTGAAGTACAATGCAGATATTTACCAATACGTAGGCGATGAGGTAGTGCTATCCTGGCGTATCAGTAAAGGACTTGACGAGTCGAACTGCTTAAAAACATTTTTTGCCTTTGATCACTTTTTAGCGTCCCGAAAAAAATACTACGAAGAGAATTACGGGCAACTACCGGAATTTAAAGCTGGTTTGGACATGGGAACCGTTACCGTTACGGAAATCGGCGATATAAAAAGAGAAATTGCTTACCATGGCGACGTACTAAACACAGCTTCACGTATACAACACTTGTGCAAAGAAAATCACGAAAAGATGATGATCTCTGAAAAGCTGGCAACTCATTTACAGGTCAGTAAATTATTTACAAAAAAATTAGTCGGTGAAATAAACTTAAGAGGCAAAAAGTCTGTTACAAATTTATATAGTGTTTCTTACAACAACTAGAAACGAGAGGTAGCGGGCTATGAGGGTTTATGAATTAAAGCAAACTCAATTTATATCAACAACTCTTGATAAAGCATGGCAGTTCTTTTCAAATCCCGATAATCTTGATACAATCACACCTGATTTCCTAAAATTTAAAATTACATCCGACACCGAAGGTAAAATGTATGAGGGCCAAATAATAACTTACGATATCGAAGTTCTTCCGCGTATTCATCAGACGTGGGTTACTGAGATTAAAGCCGTTAAAGACAAAAAACTTTTTGTTGATGAACAGCGGTTCGGGCCCTATAAGATGTGGCATCATAAACATATATTCGAAGAAATAAAGGGCGGGGTTAAAGTTACAGATATAGTTCACTATGTAATGCCGTTTGGGTTTTTAGGGCAGCTTGGTCATAAATTGTTTGTAAAAAAAAGACTAAACAAAATTTTTTCATATCGGTATAATTGGCTTGAAAAACATTTCAATTCTAAAAAACAATTAAGCGAAGAGTGAAGCGGGAGCCTGCTGCTTGTCACCGGATTCCGGACTTTGAAAACAGGATTGACTTCGAAATTCGATATTGGGTATTCAAAATTGGTTATTGAAAACAGAGTCTGAAGTTGGAAGGTGTAGTAAACAGTTGGCTGTCTAGAGTTCTAAATCAACATTCCACTATTAGATTCAACTGTTTAACTACATTCAGCCATCATGAAAGATTACTAATCTGCCAGACGCGCCATGGAGCTATTCAATCCTCAATTACAACAGCGGTACCATTGGAAGATACCATCAACATGCTTCCGCCCTGTCCTATTGTTTCATAGTCCATATCTACACCAATAACTGCATTGCCGCCCAGGGAACGCGCGTGTTCAAGCATTTCGCTAAGAGCAATATCTTTTGCCTGGCGCAGCTCTTTTTCATAAGCGGATGATCGCCCGCCTACAATATCGCGTATGCTTGCAAAGATATCTTTAAAAATGTTTGCACCTAAAATCGCTTCTCCGGAAACCATGCCCAGGTATTTAACAATTTTTTTGCCTTCGATTGTGTTAGTTGTTGTAACTAGCATTTAATCCTCGTTGTTAAAATTTACCCTGCGCAAAATAGCTAATTGAAAGCTTATTACATATAAGAATCTTCATCGGTAAATTCATCTTCATCATCGGCAGGCGAAAACATACTGCTCAGCATATCCTTAAATTGTGTGCCGAATTCAATATGGTGCTTACTTAGAAGCGAAAATTCACTAAGTCCGTGCAGAGCGAATTCCATCATTAAAACTTTTTCACAATCGTTCAAGTCGGGTTGAAATTTATTTACAAGAAATTCAAGCCCGGGAACAGATTTCAATATAGATGAGTATTCCGCATTTTTTAATTCACCAAGTATATCAACTTTGTTCCCTTTGCTAAACCACGAAGTGATTTCCTGATACGGATTATCCAATTGCTTTTTCTTAATTTCCTCAGGGCTCGGGAACACATGTGAAAATATTTTTCGGATGGATTTACTTATTAATATTTGTGCAACTTTTGCGGGGCCTTCCAATTCGCCTTCGTATACAAGCTCTACCTTGCCGGTTATAGAAGGGATAACGCCTATTAAATCGGATACGCGAACATAAGTGCTATCTTCATTATTAATTAACATCCTGCGTTCTGCAGTGCTTATTAAATTTTCATAAGCCGAAATTGTTAGCCTTGCAGAAACACCGCTCTTTGAGTCAACGTATTCACTGTCGCGGGCTTCGAATGCAATCTGTTCAACCAGGTCTTTTATAAGATCCGGCATAATAATTTTTTCTTCCTGTTCCGGTGTAAGTTTCGCTTCCTGGTGGGTTATCTTCTGCGAATCGCTAACCGACTTCGGATAGTGGGTAAGTATTTGCGAATCAATTCTGTCCTTAAGCGGAGTAACTATTGATCCACGATTTGTATAGTCTTCCGGGTTTGCAGTAAATACAAATTGAACGTCCAATGGTAAGCGGATTTTAAAGCCTCGTATCTGAACATCTTTCTCCTGCAATATATTGAACAGCGCAACTTGTATTCGCGCTTGAAGATCGGGCAATTCGTTTATTACAAATATTCCCCTGTGTGATCGGGGGATAAGCCCAAAATGAATTACGCGTTCATCGGAATAATGTAATTTTAACGATGCTGCCTTTATGGGGTCAACGTCGCCGATTAAGTCTGCAATTGTCACATCGGGTGTTGCAAGTTTTTCTGTATACCTTTCGTTTCGATGAATCCATTCAATTGGCGTATCATTTCCCATTTCATCGATTTTGTCCTTTCCGTATCGCGAGATCGGATGAAAAGGATCATCATGAATTTCAGATCCACGGATAACAGGAATGTATTCATCGAGGAGTTCAATCATTAGCCTCGCTATTTTTGTTTTAGCCTGCCCCCGTAAGCCGAGAAGAATAATATTATGCCTAGAGAGTATGGCAGTTTGAATATCAGGTATAACCGTTTCGTTATAGCCAACAATTCCTTTAAAGGACTCTTTCCCTTCCTTTAATATGCGTATAAGATTCAATCGCATCTCGTCTTTAATTGAAACAACCCTATAACCGGTTTGCTTTAGTTGTCCCAACGAATTTATGTTTTCAAAATCTTTAATCATTACAATCCTTTTGGAGTTTTATCTTACTGTTCTTCTTCTGTTTTTAACGAAATCTTCAAAAATATATTCACCGAGACCAGACAAACTGCTGTAGTATGCTCGACCCTGGTTGGCATTCGTAAAATCACGCACGAACTGTTGCAGGTAAGGATCATGTGCAATCATAAAAGTTGTAACCGTAATATTTAATCGACGGCACCTGGCTGCCTGATCAAGGGTCTTGTTGATAATTTTTCTGTCCAGACCGAAACTGTTTTTATAGTAACGTGCGCCTTCTTTTAGGCAAGTTGGCTTTCCGTCGGTAATCATAAAAATTTGTTTGTTTTTTGTTTTACGCCTGCGAAGAATATCCATCGCCAACTCAAGACCGGCAAAGGTATTCGTGTGGTACGGACCGACTTTTAGATACGGCAAATCCTTTATTTCAATTGGCCAGGCATCATTCCCGAAAACAATCAAATCAAGTGTGTCTTTCGGGTAACGGGTATTAATAAGCTCGGCAAGCGCCATTGCTACAGTCTTAGCCGGTGTTATCCTGTCCTCGCCGTACAAAATCATTGAATGTGATATGTCGATCATCAGCACAGTTGAAGTACTCGTCTTATATTCCTTCTCCTGTACCTCAAGATCGTTTTCCGTAAGTGCGAAGTTATCGAGCCCGTGATTAATTTGAGCGTTACGCAGTGAATTTGTCACATCAATTTGATCAAGTGTATCTCCGAACTGGTACTCACGTCTATCGGCAGTTGATTCATCGCCTTGTCCGCTGTAAGGAGTTCTATGATTTCCTGTACGAGACTTTTTGAGGTTGTTAAAAATTTGATCCAGCGACTGCTGCCTTATCGCCTGTTCGGTCTTTGCGCTGATCGTAAATTCTCCGGGTGATTCTTCGTCATCTTTTAAATAGCCTTTTTCCTTAAGTTCGTTAATGAAGTCTCCAATCCCGTATTCATCATCGGTTAGCCCGTACTTTCTATCAAGGTCATTCATCCATTGAATAGCTTCACCCGCGTCGCCTGCAGCAATATTAAGAAGCTGCAAAAATATTTTAAGCAGTTCATCGAACTTATAGCTTCCGCCTTCATTCGGTATGAAATCTGTAAACCTGTACCCGATCATTTAATTTCCTTTCATTAAGAAACTTCTAATAATCAAATAAAGTTCATCAACTATTATCTAATTATAAAACTTTATTATCAATTAGAATGTATTTATTTTTGCTCAGTTACTTCATGATCAATCAAAGGATTAATCGAACCTGAAGCACATCATTCAGTTGATCGTTAAAAATGTATTAATTTTATTTTGATAATGACTTTCTCAACACAAATTAGACAGAAATTCAATGCGACCAACATTTGCCCTTATTAACCTTTCTAATCTAATTTATAACTTTTTGAATATACGTAAAAGTGTAAAAAGTAATAAAGTGATGGCTGTTGTAAAGGCAGACGCTTACGGCCACGGAGTAATCCAATGTGCCGAAGCTCTATTGACTTTGAAGGAAAAAAAACCTGATTATTTCGGCGTAGCTTTATTTGAAGAAGGAATTGAATTAAGAAAAAATAATGTTAAAGAGCCGTTATTATGTTTTGAGCCATTGAGTTATAATGATATTAATGAGTACATTAAAAATGATATTGAAGCAACAGTTTGCACTCACGAAACAATCAAAAAATTGGCTAAATATAACGGTAGCAAGATAAGAGTACATGTAAATATTGATACAGGTATGGGCAGGCTTGGTATAAGATTCAACGAAGCTCACGAAGCAATACTTAAACTTAGCGCTAATCGGAAAATTATTATATCCGGAGTTTATACACATTTTGCTACAAGTGACGAAAATGATAAGTATTACGCCCAAATACAGTTGGAAAGGTTTAAAGAGGTAACCGGGCGTATAAGGGAAAGTAACATAAATTGCGGGTTAATTCACGCAGCTAACAGCGGGGCTATTCTTGACATGCCGGAGGCTCACTTCGATATGGTTCGCCCGGGAATATCTCTTTACGGTTACTATCCATCCCAGGAGACTACAGAATCTATTAGACTTAAACCGGTAATGAGTTTGATTTCACAAGTTGATTCGTTAAAAGATATTTTAAAAAATGATTCAGTAAGTTACGGACGAAAATTTATAGCAAAGGTTAAAACAAGATCGGCAACGCTTCCGATTGGATATGCAGATGGACTTAATCGTAATTTAACAAATTCGATTAAAGCAATAATTAAAGGAAAGCTCTACAACCAGGTTGGACGTGTGACAATGGATCGTATATCGTTCAATGTTAGGAAGGAGCAAGTAAAAGTTGGCGACAAAGCTATATTGATCGGCAGATCGAAAGGTGAAGTTATTACGGCATGGGATTGGTGTAAAATATTGAACACTATTCCTTATGAAATTACCTGCGGTATAAGCAAAAGGGTTCCCAGGATTTATAAATGGAATTAATAAGACAATATATAATTCAGGCCATTGTTGTTGCGGCTAATAATCTGCGTCTTAATTCTGAAAAGATCGAATCCGTAGCAATATTACGCGAGCACCTTAAAACAGCCGACAACCTTTTTAATGAAATTCAAAGATTTAAAAAAGTTACTCAGTTATCTAAACTGGGTATTAAGCTCGGCGAGCTCCATGCTTCTGTTACAAGTGATTCAGTTGATTTTTTGAAAATCACTGAATTGTTTAAGGAACAAAGCTCATCTCTTGTGGTAATACTTAGCAATTTTTTAGATGTTATAACTCCGACACAGCTTCGAGAGATTTTATACAAAGAACCGGAAAAACAAGTTGATGAATCAACAGATGAAGTTGAGGAGCTTGATGAACCTGCTAGCGAAGATACGGCAATTGAATTCGAAAAGTCCGAAATTAATACTGAGAGCGATGAGTTAACCAAAGAAATAATAATGGATGAGCTCGATGAAGAAGAAGCAAAAGGGAAAAAAGAAGAGTTCAATTTTGAGGAGTATCAGAAAAGAATTCTCGGACCGATAAAAAAACTGGAGGAGTTGCTAGTAAGATTATTGGAAGGTAAATTTAGTGAAGTAGAAATTAGATCGTATATGGATGTGATGAAAAATCATGCCGAATATTCGGAAGCAATAGGATTTAGTCTGATTGCAAATATGCATGTTACATTTACTGTTGGACTAAAGCTTATTGTAGATAAAAAAATAATACCGGACGAAAATGTTATTGAAAGTTTGCGCGCTTGCCTTATTGTAATAGTAGCAGTGGTTAAGCGCAAAGAAGTTGATATAACGGCATACTTGAACAGAGCCGAAAGTTTCGGCAAACAAATTCTAAAATACAGGTAAGGAAATTTGATGAAAGTATATGCAGTAATAATGGCAGGGGGAGTTGGTGCAAGATTTTGGCCTAAAAGCAGGGAAAAACAGCCGAAGCAATTGTTGAAAATATTTAACGAGAAATCACTAATTCAAAATACGGTTTCACGCCTTGAAGGTATAGTTGAAAAAGAGAACATTTTTATTGTAACTAACAAAATACAGAAACCGGGCATAGTTGAGCAGCTCCCGGGTATTCCTGAACAAAATGTAATAGAAGAACCATTCGGTAAGAACACGGCTGCATGTATAGGGCTGGCTTCTGTACTGGTTGAAAAAAATAACGAAGATGCAATTACCTTAATTTTACCAGCCGACCACATGATTACAGACAATAACAAATTTCGAGATACTATAACAAAAGCAGCCAAATTTGCGGAAAAAGAAAATGCACTGGTAACAATAGGGATTACTCCCGACAGACCCGAAACAGGTTACGGTTATATTCAAACCGATGATCTTGTTCAAGACGATGATATATTTAATGTAAAAACTTTTGCGGAAAAACCAACTCTTGAAACTGCCAAACGATTTGTTGAGTCAGGAGATTTTCTCTGGAACTCGGGAATGTTCATCTGGAAAGTTTCTGTTATAATGGAGCAATTTAATAGTTATATGCCAAATCTATATGAAGGACTTTTGAAAATTAAATCGGCGATTGGCGCAGAAAACTTTGAGGAAGTGCTTGTTCATGAATACAGGAGGATGAAGAGTATTTCAATTGACTACGGCGTAATGGAGAAATCTCAAAAAGTATGCGTGGTAAAAGGATTTTTCGATTGGAATGATGTTGGAAGCTGGGAAGCGGTATATCAATTGTCGGAAAAGGACTCTGAGAAAAATGTAGGCGGTAATGATATCCTTTTCCAGGACACAACAAACAGCTACGTTAATACAAATAAAAAATTTACCGCACTAGTTGGCGTTGATAATCTCGTAGTTATTGAAACCGAAGACGCTCTGCTTATTTGCGATCGTAATCAGGCTCAATCAGTTAAGCAGGTAGTGGATCATCTCAAGCTTCACAAAAAGAACGATCTTTTATAGGAATGTGGAAAATGCGCAAAGTTATATCCAACAATATAGTTGATGATGTATACAGAAGCGGCAAGCTCTTCATTGAAGTTGGTCCCGATGATTTAATTACTCCGCTTGCTCAGGATAGAATCCGTGAACTTGGAATGATAGTGAAAACAGCCGGTGCTGTACCAGGGGCTCCCGGCAAATTAAATGTCCTTTCCCTTGGCTGCGATCATACGGGTTACAAGTTAAAAATCTTGTTAAAGGAAGTTCTTGCAAAAAAAGGATTCGAGATAATTGATGTAGGCGCAAATTCCGAAAGTTCCTGCGACTATCCCGATTACGCCCTGGCAGTTGCACAGAAAGTTATTGAAAGGAAAGCCGACTTCGGGATTATGATTGATGCTACAGGAGTTCCTTCCGCGATAACGGCCAATAAAGTACCGGGTATTAGGGCGGCAACTTGTTACAACGAGTTCACCGCATGGAGCGCCCGGAATCATAATGATGCCAATATCATGATACTGGGTGCAAAGGCAATAGGTGATGAAACGGCTAAATCGATTCTCGAAAAATGGCTTGTTACGGAATTCGAAGGTGGCAGGCATCAAAAAAGATTGGATAAAATAACTAAGATTGAAGAGACTTTTTACAGCGCTAAGTAAATCCGTTCCAATTCATTAAGACTTATTTTTTGTATTCAGGAGACCAATCGCTAAATTTACTTTCTAAAAAATAGAAATTATCCCGTGAATATTTATAAAGCTCCCGTAGTATCAAACCAAAAAATCGGAAAACTGACTTATCTCTTAAAAGCTTATTCGCCTGAAATTGCAAACAATATTTCACCGGCGCAGTTTTGTAATATAAAAGTGTCCGAGTCGGATTTCCCTTTGCTTAGAAGACCGTTCAGCATTTGCGATGTTGACGATAAACATATCTATTTCATGTTCGATATTCACGGTGAGGGAACACGTATGCTGGCTGCTAAAAACGAAGGTGAAAAGATTGACGTTCTTTCACCTCTCGGGAAAGGATACGCATTAGATGACGATTACGATACAGCAGTTTTAATAGCCGGCGGCATTGGTGCAGCCCCTTTTCCTTTTGTAACGAACTATCTTAAAGGAAAGAAAGAGATTCTTTCGTTTATTGGAGGCAGGTCGGAAGAAAATATTATTACCTACGGATTTGAAAATTATGTGATAGCCACAGACGACGGAAGCAGTGGATTTCACGGTAACGTTATAGAACTTTTCAAAAGCAGGCTTAACTCATTCCAAAAAGAAAGAATAAAAGTTTTCGGATGCGGGCCTAATCCTATGCTAAGGGCACTTAAGAAATTGTGCATCGGCGAAAACATTAACGCTGAAATTTCGGTTGAGTGCGCTATGGCTTGTGGATTCGGTATCTGTCAGGGTTGCCCAGTAGAGAATACTGAAGAACACGAAAAGTACTCTTTAGTATGCCAGGATGGCCCTGTGTTCAATGTAAAGGATGTGATAATATGAGCGTAGATTTATCAATTGAAATTGGAAAGCTCTCGCTCAAAAATCCCGTTATGCTGGCCTCTGGAACCGTTGGTTACGGTAACGAGATATCGGAATTTATGGACCTAAGCAAAATAGGGGCCATAGTAACCAAGTCGGTTTCTCTAAAACCGCGAAAGGGTAATCCGCCGCAGAGAATAGTTGAAACACCTTCGGGAATGCTTAATGCAATCGGACTGGCCAACGTTGGTGTGGAAGAATTTGTAAAAAGTAAAATTCCTTTTCTCGAAAAAGTTAATTCTACGCTCATCTGCAACATCGCTGCAAGTACAATTGAAGAATACGTAGAATGTACAAGAATTCTACACAGCGAAGAATGCATTAAAGGCTTCGAGATAAATGTATCGTGCCCTAACGTTAAAGAGGGCGGCCTTGTGTTTGGAAATGATTCATCGGCAGTAGGCCGTATAACCGAAAAAGTTCGAGCAGTAACCGACAAAACGGTTATTATAAAATTGTCGCCCAACACTGCGAGCATTACTGAATTCGCAAAAGTAGCAAAGCAGGAAGGTGCTGATGCCGTATCGGCAATAAACACGATGGTAGGCACATCGTTCGACATTTATTCGCGGAAGCCCAAGATTAAGAATATTACCGGCGGCCTATCGGGCCCGGCAATAAAACCGGTAGCCCTGGCAAAGGTGCTGGAAATAAGCAGGAATGTAGATATTCCAATCATAGGCATCGGCGGTATCATGAATTGGAAAGATGCAGTTGAGTTCACAATTTGCGGGGCAACGGGAATCCAATTAGGCACTGTTAACTTTATAAATCCTTTTGCCGCACTCGAAGTTATAGAAGGAATGGAAAGATATTTGAAAGAAATGAAACTAGGAAGTATTGAAGAATTGGTCGGTACTTATCAACTTTAGAATGGACTCTCAACAAGCTCTTGATAAATTATTCTCACTTCATCAATTTGGTGTGAAGCTCGGATTAGAAAATATATCTAATCTATGTAGCTACATTGATAATCCCGAGAAAAAGCTCTCAACATTTCATATAGCCGGCTCAAACGGCAAGGGAAGTACAGCTTCGTTTATGGCAAGCATTCTGCAGGAAGCCGGCTACAAAGTAGGTCTTTTTACATCTCCGCATTTCGTCAGTTTTACCGAACGAATAAGAATCAATGGTGAAATGATCCCGCTTGAATACGTGCGAGATTTCATGAATGACCTTAACTTATACATAGATAAAAACAGCCCGACCTTTTTTGAATTAACCACGGCAATGGCTTTCAAATACTTTGCTGAGAAAGAAGTAGACTTCTCAGTTGTAGAAACCGGTTTGGGCGGACGGCTTGATGCTACAAATGTTCTGAAGCCAATTGCAAGTATCATTACATCGATAAGCCACGAACACGGTCATATACTTGGTGATACGCTGGAGAAAATTGCTTATGAAAAAGCAGGAATAATAAAATCCGGCTCAAAAGTATTTATTTCGAAATTGCCGGAAAATGCCGAGTCGGTTATTCGAGAAATCTCGGAGCAAAGGAATTCTGAGTTTTTTTCATTGATGGAATTTGTCACTGAATCAGACGACGGTATTTCGATAAGGATTAAAGACGACTCGATTAATTTTTACAGTATTCCCTTGAAAGGAGAGTACCAGTTTTACAATGTAAGTCTTGCTGCACTTACTTTGCTTGAGAGTATAAATAGTATTAAAAGTTCCGATATAATCAACGGGATTACAAATGTTAAAGAGAATTCCGGTATCTGGGGACGTTACGAAGTCTACTCGGAAAGTCCTAGGGTGATCTTTGACGCCGCTCATAATTTCGAGGGAGTTGAGAATTTCCTTTCGGAATTTAAGAGCGAAGCGGAAAGATATTCGAAAAGAACATTAATGTTCGGTGCAATGAAAGACAAAAATATTGAAGCTATTCTGAAAAGATTGTCGATTTTTTTCGATGATATTGTGGTAACATCAATTAGTTATGAACGAGCCGCCTCAATAGAAGAGTTGGAAAATATTGTTAAATCAATAGGTGTAGGTTGTACAGTTACTGCTTCACCTGCTAAATATATTAAAGAATTTTTGAGCGCCGGAAACGGTCAATGCCTTGTGATTTTGGGAAGTATTTATGTAATTGGTGAAATAAAAAAGGAATTGTCGTAATTTGACTTGACATTTAGGACGATAAGAGCTACATTTTCAATGAACCTCTTGTTCCTTTCGAGAAAATAAATCATTTAACTAAAACAATACAAAACCTCTAGTCTATTCTTGGTACAATCAAAAAAATATTTTATTAAAAAGATGTAGGAAGTTGTTATGCCGATGGATATTTCAGAACTCCAGAAGAAAAAGATTATTGACCTTCATGCAATAGCGAAAGAATTTCAAATATCTGGATACACTGACTTAAGAAAACAAGAACTAATATTCAAAATACTCGAGGCCCAGACTCAGAAAGACGGTCTCACATTCTCCAAAGGAGTTTTGGAAGTACTGTCAGATGGATACGGATTTTTACGGTCAGCAGATTATAATTATTTACCTTCACCCGATGATATTTATGTATCGCCTTCACAGATTAAAAGATTCAGTTTGCGAACAGGTGATTTCATTAGTGGTCAGGTTCGTCCGCCTAAAGAAGGCGAGCGCTTCTTTGCACTGCTGCGTGTTGAAGCGGTAAATGGCAAAGACCCCGAACAGACTCGAGGCCGAACTTTATTCGACAATCTAACACCGCTGTACCCGACCAAAAGACTTAAGCTAGAATCTGCTCCGGGCGAATATTCAATGCGTGTAATGGACCTGCTGGCGCCTTGCGGAAAGGGTCAGAGAGGTTTGATAGTATCACCCCCAAAAAGCGGCAAAACTATTCTTTTGCAGAAAATCGCAAACTCAATTACCCGCAACCACCCGGAAGTTCGATTGATAATGCTACTAATAGATGAAAGGCCTGAAGAGGTTACTGATATGCAGCGATCGGTACAGGCGGAAGTGATAAGCTCAACATTTGATGAGCCTGCAGAACGGCATGTTCAGGTTGCTAACATGGTTATCGAAAAAGCCAAGCGACTGGTTGAAGCAAAAGAAGATGTTGTGATACTGCTCGATAGTATAACACGTTTGGCGCGTGCGCATAATACCGTTATTCCGCATAGTGGAAGAATACTCTCCGGTGGTGTTGATTCAAACGCACTTCAGAAGCCGAAGAGGTTTTTCGGTTCTGCAAGAAATACCGAAGACGGTGGTAGCCTAACGATAATTGCAACCGCCCTGATAGAAACCGGAAGCAGGATGGACGAAGTTATATTTGAAGAATTCAAAGGTACCGGCAATATGGAACTAGTGCTTGATAGAGACCTATCAGACAGAAGATTGTTCCCTGCTATTGCCGTTAACAGGTCGGGAACTCGTAAAGAAGAACTGCTTATGAAAGAGGAAGAATTGAATAAAGTTTGGATATTAAGAAAAATCCTCAGCGAATTCGATTCAATTGAAGCAATTGAGTTTTTGCTCGATAAAATGCGAGGGACGAAGAGTAATAAAGAATTCTTGAACAGCATGAACAGCTAAGACCAAAGGACGTGTTTAAGCAGGGAGCAGCTAAGATTTTCCGTATTGCAATATCGTGTAAAATTAAAGAGACAAATTATTACCGAAACCTTACAGCCGCGCTAGTTGTTAGATCACAAAAAATCACAACAATCTAAGCAGACTATGAAAACATATTTATTACTGGCTTTGTTCTTATTTACAACCGTAGCAGCTCAGAGTCGAATCACTAAAAGTTTCTTTTGGGAAGCGAATCCTATTATTACCGGAGATTCCGCGGTTGTTTATGTAAGTTATCGTATACCTTATGATCAAATGGTTTTTGCTAAAGATAACGGCCTGTTCAAAGCAGGTATAAGTTTCTTTATTGAAGCCAAAACCGAAACAGGTGAAATTGTTTTTAGGGGGGGTGACGAACGAAATGTTGAGACCGGGAACTACGAATCAACCAACAGCTCTACAGATTACTTGAACGGACTGCTCGTATTCGAATCGGATATTACGAATCTAAAACTTGCTCCTGAAGTGAAGCTTAGCAGCGTCAAAAGAACTTACAAACTGCCGGAAATGAGTTTAACAATAAATTCTGTTGATTCCGTACTTATTAATAAACCAATTTCTGTTTACACTACCGGTAATGGTACAAATATTTATTTAAATAATTTTTCAGGATTACTTCCGTTTTCCGATATTGAAAAATCTTTAATCATCTCGGTTGCAAACTCGGAGGTCGAAGAAATAGAAGTAGATATTAAACAGCGCGATTCAGTGATTCTTTCAAAAACCGCAAGCAAGATTAGCGACAAAGCTTTTAACATAAAGATAGAAGATAATTCTCTTAAGCTCTATAAGTCGGACAAAACCTCACCTGTTTCCTACTACTTACTGGAATCGATAAGCAACAAACTTGATGAAGGAAGCTATGATCTAACAACAAACATTGATGAAGCTGAGCTAACAACCTCGTTTGATGTTTACTGGGTAACCAAGCCTCCGAGCCTGTATAATCTTGAGTTCGCAATTGAGATTCTTGAATATATTGAAAAGGAAGAAGTTGTGCGCGATCTTCTTGACAATGATGAAGACCAATACCTTATTGCACTTTCAAAGTACTGGGAAAAATTTGATCGCAATAGGAATACAAAATTTAATGAAGTAATGAATGAGTTTTATTCGCGGGTAGACTCCGCAGATATGAATTACAGTGTTATGAGAACAGACAGGGGGTCGAAAACTGATCGCGGAAGAATTTATATAAAATACGGTAAGCCCGATTCAGTTGTTCGTACTTATTCAGCTACAAATCAAATTATCGAAACATGGTTGTACGACAGGGTGAATAAAAAGTTTTATTTTACTGATAAATCCGGCCTGGGTGATTTTACACTTATGAACTGACATAATGAAACGAATAGCAATTACATGCGGCGATGTTAATGGTATTGGTCCCGAAATCGCACTTAAACTGATTGACAAAATTTCCACGTCCTCCCCTTATCAAATTGTTTATTTTTCACCATATAATGTATTTCTTGAAGCTTGTGACCTTTGCTCGATTAGTCTCGAGCATGAAGTTGCTAAAAAGAATAACGAATTGGAAGCGCTGCAAAACAATTTGATAATTTTTGACATAGGTAGATTTCAGGTTAAGCCCAGCAAGCAAACATCATCAGCAGGTCGCATGGCCTTTAAAGCACTTGAGGCGGCTTCGGAGATGATTAAGAACGGTTATGTTCATGGATTGGTTACAGCGCCGATTTCAAAGCTGTCGATGAAGAAGGCGGGATTTGGTTTCCCAGGACACACTGAGTACCTGGCTTCGAAGGCAAGTGAAAAGAATTATTTGATGATGTTTTTGTCTAACAAGCTCAAATGCGCTCTCGCTACAATTCATATCCCGATAAGTGAAGTTGCATCATCAATAAACGAGAGTTTATTAAGTGGTAAAATCGAATTAATAATCGAGTCTCTTAGAACGGATTTTAGAATAGAATCGCCAACAATAGCTGTTCTCGGGTTAAATCCGCATGCTGGTGAGAACGGCTCTATTGGAACGGAAGAAGTTATAATAAAGAAAGTTATTGATAGCTATAAAGGTATTGCGCATGGTCCATTTGTCCCCGATGCATTTTTTACAAATAAGCTTTATAAAAATTTTAATATTGTTCTAGGCATGTATCATGACCAGATGCTAATACCGTTTAAGATGCTTGATTTTAAAAAAGGAGTGAATTTTACAGCAGGACTTCCGTTTGTAAGAACTTCACCGGATCATGGAACCGGTTTCGACATTGCATGGCAGAATAAGGCCGATCATTCAAGTATGGAAGCGGCATATAGGTGGGCGGTGCGTATTCTTAAAAATCGATCCAAAACATGAAAAGTCCTTACATTCGCACACACCTGTTTTATAGGCATTTAATGAGGATGATTGACTACAAAGGATGGGCGGACTATTTGCATGATATAATCTGTCATTATGAGCTGAAGCCGAAAGCGATTTTGGAGCTTGCAGCTGGCGATTGCACTATGTCTGAACACCTTCAAAGGTATTATAGTAAAATTTACTTATCCGACTTATCTAAGAACATGCTTAAATCCGCAAAGGTTAGCAACGACAGAAAAGTCGTATGCGAAATGTGCGCGCTTCCGTATAATTCAAGATTCGACTTGGTCATTGCGGCATTCGACAGCTTGAATTATCTGCTTACAGAAAACGAGCTGCTTCTTGCCTTTCGTGAAGTGAGCCAAGTGTTATCCCCAGTCGGAATATTTACTTTCGATGTAAGTCTCGAAAACAACAGTATTAAAAATGCAAAACACCTTAGCAGGAAAGGTAAGTCAAACGGTATAAAATATAAACAGACAAGCAGCTATGACTCTAAGTCTCGAATTCACGAAAATACATTTGAGATAAAGCTGAAAAACGGTGTGGTTTTGAGTGAGGTTCATAAACAAAAAATTTATAGATTTGACAAGTATTTTGAACTACTAGATGAGACGGATTTGCAAATAATCGATTGTTTCGATTTCTTTTCGTTCGAAAGTGCAAGCGAAACATGTGAGCGTGTACAATTCATAGTTACAGGAAGAAGTAAATGCTGAATGTTAGTTCTGTGGAATTTAGCTACAGTAATCAACCGGTTT
>JANQLA010000128.1 GCA_028280855.1 Melioribacteraceae bacterium | reverse complement strand
AGTAAATAAACCGGGTAAGGAAGTTGATAAAGGTTCTGCAGGGGAAACTTCTTACCAAATAAAATTCAAACCTAACCAGGATTTTTTATTCTCGGGATCTAACCCAATACTGGTTTTAAGAGAATTACTTGAACTAGGTAGTCATGTTGTTGTTTGTCACCTTGATTTGATTCCGCCCCTGGATGAAATCAAACCTGAAAGCTTATATGTCTACTGGGATATAATTTTAACAACCGAATCAGGCATAAACGAGATTAAAGATGTGTTCATTTTTGTTGAAGATGATTGCGAGCTTGAAATTAATGTAGTTGATGATAAAGGCCGACTGTGCGATAAAAAATATTACGATAAAATAAAAAAGCTTCTTGCCGATAAAAAAGAAATTAAGCTCGAAGAAATTATTGAACCTTCGGACATAAAAGAAGAAAAAAAATCCGGAGAAAAGAAACCGGTTGAAAACAAAAAGATAAATTCAAAACCTGCGGGAAGAATAAAAGTAGATTCGGAAAAACTGGATTCGCTTGTAAACCTGGTCGGCGAATTAGTCACAGTTCAATCACACCTGACTCAAACAGCAGGAAATAAAAACGACTCGGAATTAATATCTATTGCGGAAGAAGTTGAAAGACTTACCTGGAATCTTAGAGATAACGTACTTGATATGCGAATGATTCCTATTGGAACAACTTTTAGCCAGTTCAGCAGGTTGGTACGTGATCTCTCGAAAGAACTTGGTAAAAAAGTAAAGCTCGAAACAGAGGGTGCGGAAACCGAACTGGATAAAAACGTAATAGAACATTTAAATGATCCCTTGGTTCACATAATCCGCAATTGCATTGATCATGGTATTGAGCAACCCGAAATAAGAGAATCAAAAGGTAAATCCGAAACAGGAAAAATATTCCTCTCGGCCGAACATTCAGGCGCCAATGTGATTATTAAAATTAAGGATGACGGAGCCGGTATAAGTGTTGAATCGATAAGGGAGAAAGCAATTCAAAGGGGTTTAATTAACCTGGAAGATGAATTAAGTAAGAAGGATGTATACCGATTAATTTTTTCTGCCGGTTTTTCAACGGCGCAGAAAGTTACCAATGTATCTGGCAGAGGCGTGGGAATGGATGTTGTCGCAAAAGCAATTGAATCTTTAAGAGGTTCGGTTGAACTGGAAAGTGAGCCCGATACAGGCACAACGCTAATTCTTAAACTGCCGTTGACCCTTGCGATAATTGAAGGGCTGCTTGTGAAAATTAGCGACGAGTATTTCATAATTCCTCTATCATATGTTGAGGAATGTGTTGAATTGACCTCGGATGACGTTGAAAATGCCAACGGAAAGAACCTGGCAAATGTACGAGGTGAATTAATCCCTTATGTATCGTTAAAGGAAAAGTTTGATATAAACGGTTCTATACCGCCGATTCGGCAAATAGTTATTATAAACGAAAACAATGCCAGGACGGGGTTTGTTGTGGATGAGATTATAGGCGAGCATCAAACGGTAATTAAATCATTGGGCAGGTTTATTAAGAATGTTGACGGATTATCGGGTTTAACAATTTTGGGAGATGGCAATTTAGCTCTCATTATTGATGTGCCGAAATTGATTAAATCGGCTGAGCTTGAGGAAATAATGATGTCATAAAGTTATCTGAAATTTTTTTTTGATATAACCAATTATAAGCTTTATCAAAATGGAGAACTAGTAATGAAGTTGGCAAAATTCAAGGATTGGGATATCTTTTACAAGATTCTTACTGTAGCTGCTTTGCCGTTAGTATTATTTGCGATAATCTATCAATTTTTCGTATTGCCGTCCATAGAAAGTAAACTTTATGAAGAAAAAAGGTTTGCTATAAACCAACCTGTAGAAGTTGCGTGTGACGTCGTTGAGAGCTTTTACCAAAAATATTCAAATGAAATTTTGACCGAAACCGAGGCTAAAGCGCAGGCAAAGGAAGCTTTAAGAGGGTTACGATTTGACGGTGATAATTATTTCTGGGTTAACGACTTATATCCCAAAATGATTATGCATCCTTTCAAACCTGAACTGGAAGGTAATTCACTAAAAGACGATAAAGATCCGACGGGTAAATATTTATTTGTGGAAATGGCAGAAATTGCAAAGAGAGAAGGTAAAGGATTTGTGAATTATATGTGGCCTAAGCCAGGCTCAATAGAGCCCGAACCAAAAATATCAGCTGTAAAATTGTTTAATGAATGGGGATGGGTGATAGGAAGCGGAATTTATGTTGACGACGTTGAAGCAGAAATCTCATCGCTCACAAATAAGATTTTCATATTTGTTTTAATTGTTATAGGTCTTGCTGTTGCAATCGGTTTTGCTATTTCGAAACAAATATCACGTAGTTTAAGAGATATTGACGCTGCTGCCCAAAAAGTCGCTGCTGGTAATACAGAAGTTGAGATTAGTTATACCTCGAAGGACGAAGTTGGAAGGCTTGCCCAGTCATTTAGAAACCTTGTAATTAAGCAAAAAGAAAAAGTGGTAATGGCCGAAAAAATAGCTAGCGGTAATCTAACAACAAAACTGGAGGCTAATAATAATGACAAATTAGCTTTTGCATTGAACAATATGACGATGAAGCTTGGTCAAATAGTAGGTAATGTTAAATCCGCAGCATTGAATGTATTGGCAGGAAGCAAGGAGCTAAGCTCTACTTCCGAGCAGATGTCGCAAGGAGCATCGGAACAAGCTGCTGCTGCCGAAGAAGCATCGTCTTCAATGGAGCAAATGGCTGCAAACATAAAACAAAATGCAAGTAATGCTAAAGAAACTGAAAAGATTGCTCTTCAAGCGGCTGAAGATGCAAAAGGAGGTGGAGAAGCTGTAAGTAAAACGGTAATTGCAATGAAAGAGATTGCGAATAAAATAAACATAATAGAGGAGATAGCAAGACAGACGAACTTACTTGCTTTAAACGCAGCAATAGAAGCCGCACGAGCAGGAGAGCAAGGAAAAGGATTTGCAGTCGTTGCTTCTGAAGTAAGGAAACTTGCCGAGCGAAGTCAGACGGCAGCCGGAGAAATAAGCGAGTTATCGGAAAGCAGCGTAGAGATAGCGGAGAAAGCTGGTGAGATGTTAAGCAGGATAGTACCCGGTATTCAGAGAACCTCCGAATTGGTTCAGGAAATAACGGCAGCAAGTAATGAACAGAACAGCGGGTCGGATCAAATTAATAATGCAATCCAGCAATTGAACCAGGTAATACAACAGAATGCAGCTGGAGCTGAGGAAGCTGCATCAACCTCAGAAGAATTATCCGGCCAGGCTGAACAACTGCAGGATACTATTGGGTTCTTCAAAATTGGTGATGAAAAAAAAACGAACGGGCGGCTAAGCATAGTTAAGGATAAAACAACACCAAAAAATAAAATGAAATATGCTGAAGATGAACTGAAATCTTTGCCAAATCTGATAAGTGGAAATAGGAAAAGTAATCTTGAATTAGAGTTTACTGAGCGAGGTGATAATGATGATTGGGAATTCGAAAAATTTTGATTGAAAAAAAATAATAAGTGAAAAAAGAAAAGGAGATAGTAAAATGAATATCGACGCAATAACCGAAACAAGGTCTTACTTAGCTTTTGAACTTGATAAAGAAATTTTCGGGGTAGATGTTCTCCAGGTGCGTGAAATATTAGAATTCACAAATATAACAAGGATACCTCAATTGCCCGATTACATATGCGGAGTAATAAACCTGAGAGGCAGTGTTGTACCTGTTATAGATATGAGAGAAAAATTTGGAATGAATAAAACAGACCCAACGGTAGATACTTGCATAGTCGTTGTGGAAATAAACATTGACGGAGAGGCTTGTGTAATCGGCGCTTTAGTAGATTCAGTTGAAGAGGTATTTGAGCTGGAACCAAAGCAAATTGAACCGGCTCCGAGAATGGGTACAAGGTTAAATACGAAATTTATTAAAGGTATGGGAAAAAGAGATGAGAGGTTTATAATTCTGCTCGACATAGATAAAGTATTTTCAGCGGAAGAACTGATATCGTTACAGGAAGCTACGGAAGCCGAAGCAGAAGTTTAGAACAGGGAACGTTAACTCGTTAACCTGGTTTTTCCGAATTATTGTTAGGAATGATTTTAGGGTTAAAAAAATATACACCGGAGGTGTGATATGAAATGGACAATTGGTAAAAAAATGGCTGCAGCGTTTGGTGCTATTTCGTTTGTTGTACTATTGTTTTCTTTTTTTGTAATGGATGAACTTTATGAGTTTGAATACGAAGCAAAAAATTATAGCAGTGTGCAGGAGCAGTTGACTATTGGTAATAAACTGCAATTTGAAATAGCAAGAACGCAAGAGTTATTTATTATAGCTGCTTTAACTAAGGATAAATCCGAGATTGATAATAAAGCGGAACCGCTTTATGAACTAGCCGTGAAACACATTGAAGAATGGGAAAATTTGAATTCCGAAAGTCCCGAGCATATTGCAAAGTTAGAAAGATTGAGAACCGATTTTCAAAAAATGCACGATATCGGTATCGAAATGTTTGAAGTATACAGGGTAAATTCGAAGAACGGTCAGGAAAAGCTGGAAGATTTTAACACTATCAGCGAAAGGGTTTTTGCCGAAATAAAAAAAATAGTTGATGAAGAAACAATTAAAGGGGAAGAGGCTGTTAACGAAATGATTAGCTTATCCGCCTATTCAATAAACATTACCTTCTTTGTTGCCGCTTTTGTCTTATTGTTAAGTATTACCATAGGAATTATAATTTCACGCCATATCTCAATTCCGATAAATAAAGTTGCAGAAGCAGCCGGAGAAATTGCACTGGGTGATGTTAGTATACAAATCGAAAATAAATCCAACGATGAGATCGGCAAACTAACAGATTCCTTCAAATTAATGATAGAGAATATTAAAGAAAGGGCATTGGCTGCCGACAAGATAGCAGTGGGTGATTTGACCGTCGATGTTAAAATAAAATCAGAAAAAGACGCACTTGGCAAAAGCCTAAGCTCAATGATCGAAAATATAAAAGGTCAGGCTTCTATTGCGGATAAAATAGCCGATGGTGATTTGTCGAACGAAATTAAAGTAAGATCGGAAAAAGACGTCCTGGGTAAAAGTTTGAACAGGATGATCAACAACCTGAAATCTATAGTACAAAATGTCAAAACAGCTTCCGGTAATGTAACTGCAGGTAGCCAGGAACTTAGCTCAACATCGCAGGAGATGTCCCAGGGCGCCTCGGAACAAGCTGCTGCTGCCGAAGAAGCTTCGTCGTCAATGGAAGAAATGACATCTAACATAAAGCAAAACGCAAGCAATGCGCGTGAGACGGAAAAGATAGCGCTTAAAGCGGCCGAAGATGCCAAAGAAGGCGGAGAAGCAGTAGGCAAAACAGTAGATGCAATGAAAGAAATAGCGAACAAAATAAACATAATAGAAGACATAGCCAGGCAGACAAACCTTCTTGCATTAAACGCAGCCATTGAAGCGGCAAGAGCAGGCGAGCATGGAAAAGGCTTCGCAGTGGTAGCCTCTGAAGTAAGGAAGCTGGCTGAACGCAGCCAGACAGCCGCCGGTGAGATAAGCGAGTTGTCCGCCAGCAGTGTAGAGATAGCAGAGAAAGCGGGAGATATGTTAAACGGAATTGTGCCTGATATTCAGCGAACCTCGGAGTTGGTACAGGAAATAACAGCGGCAAGCAATGAACAGAACAGCGGAGCGGAACAAATAAATAATGCCATTCAGCAGTTGAACCAGGTAATCCAGCAGAATGCAGCAGGAGCTGAGGAAGCTGCATCAACATCCGAAGAATTATCCAGCCAGGCCGAACAACTGCAGGATACTGTTGCTTTCTTTAAAGTTGAAGTCGGCGGTATAGACGAAGCCAAAAAGATTAATTATTACAAAAAACCAAAAGAAAAAACATCAAGTAAACTTGATAAGGACATTGGCAAAATTTCAAAAGTTACTTCAAATGAAGCTAATGCAAAGCAGGATGGATTAGCATTAGATATTAACACAAACGGAGATAATTACGATGATGAGTTCGAGAAGTTTTAAAGAATTATTAAAAAGAACTTTAACTGATAATAAGTAATAATAAAAATAATTAGGAGAATGGGGCTATGAAATGGAGAGATATTAAACTATCAAAAAAATTTATGATTGGCTTCGGTTCCATACTGCTGCTTGCAGTAATAATATCAAGCTGGTCAATATTAGGTATTGAGGGAATTATTAGCGACGCTGATTCTGTAATAGAAGGGAATGAGTTCAACGCGCTGGTGTTTGAAAGAACCATCGACCACTTTGTTTGGACGCACCAGCTAAGCACATTTTTACTTGACGAAAATCAGAATGAATTAAAAGTTCAGACTGATCCAAGACGTTGTAAGCTGGGAGAATGGTACTACGGGGAAGGTAGAAAAAAAGCGGAAGAATTATTGCCAGAACTTAAATCAGTATTATCCCCGCTTGAAGAACATCATAATCATCTTCATGAGTCGGCAACTGAGATAAAGAATTTATTGAAAGGCGGTAAAAGTAATTTAGGTAACGCAAAAAAAGTATTTGAGACTAAAACGCTTTCGGCCTTGGAAAATGTACAGAAAATATTAGATGAGTCGAGAAACATATCAAATTATAGAATAAATAAAGACCAGGAAATGATGCAGTCAAATGCCTCGGGAACATTCACTGCAGTATTCATAATAAGCGCAGTTGTATTGATATTGGGAGTTTTTCTAACCGTGATAATTACAAAAGGAATAGTAAACCCTATCCGGAAAGTTGCAAATGCAGCGAAAAGTATGGCTGTAGGGGATTTGAATGTAGAAGTTGATGATGAATCAAAAGATGAGATAGGTATGCTTGGACAATCATTCCGTAAAATGATTGAAAGTACGAAAGAACAAGTAAGTGCGGCTGATAAAATAGCCGATGGTGATTTAACAATGGAAATAAAGATCAGGTCGGAGGAAGATGTTCTTGCTAAGAGTTTGACAAGGATGGTTGAAAACATTAAGACACAAGTTAATGCAGCAGATAAAATAGCCGACGGCGATTTAGGAGTAAAAATAGAAATCCGCTCCGAGAAAGATGCTCTTGGTAAAAGCTTAACAAGAATGATTGATAATATTACTGAGCAAGCTGAAGTTGCTAATAAAATAGCAAATGGAGATTTGAAAACTCAACTCAAGGTAAGATCGGAAAAAGATGTGCTCGGTAAAAGTTTAGCGCAAATGATAGAGAATTTAAAAGGCGTAGTTGAGAATGTTAAAAAAGCAGCCGATAACGTTAGTGCCGGCAGCCAGGAATTAAGTTCTACTTCGCAGGAAATGTCGCAAGGGGCTTCGGAACAAGCTGCTGCTGCTGAAGAAGCTTCATCATCAATGGAACAGATGGCGGCAAATATAAAACAAAATGCAAGCAATGCTCAGGAAACGGAAAAAATAGCCGTTAAATCAGCAGGAAATGCTAAAGTTGGCGGTGATGCAGTAGGCAAAACGGTAGATGCGATGAAAGAAATAGCAAACAAAATAAACATAATAGAAGAGATAGCCAGGCAAACAAACCTGCTTGCATTAAATGCAGCAATTGAAGCGGCAAGAGCCGGAGAACACGGTAAAGGCTTTGCTGTAGTGGCTTCGGAAGTAAGGAAGTTGGCCGAACGAAGCCAGACTGCCGCAGGAGAGATAAGCGAATTATCAGGCAGCAGTGTAGAAATAGCAGAGAAAGCCGGTGAATTACTTGCGCAAATAGTGCCTGATATTCAAAGGACATCCGAATTAGTCCAGGAAATAACAGCTGCGAGTAATGAACAGAACAACGGCGCTGAACAAGTAAATAATGCAATTCAGCAATTAAACCAAGTAATCCAGCAGAATGCGGCAGGGGCCGAGGAAGCGGCGTCAACATCCGAAGAATTGTCCAGCCAGGCCGAACAACTGCAGGATACCATTGCTTTCTTCCATATTGAAGATGGCATGGTGAAAGAAAGAAAAGAAAATGTGAGAAAAATAAGTGGATTTGCTAAAAGCGAGAAGAAGAAAACGGAATCACTGGATTTTGTAAGCAAAAAATCTAATGGAAAAAAGCCTCACATTGAATCAGAAAATATGTTGGTAGAACTAAATTCCAACGGGGATAATTTTGATGATGAATTTGAAAAATTTTAATTAATCACCAAATGGGAAAAGGTGAGATGTAAATACTTCATAATAAAATAAGGGAAAAAACTATGAAGTGGAAAAATATCAAACTATCAAAGAAATTTATGATAGGATTCGGATCAATACTACTGCTCGCAGTGGTAATATCGGGCTGGTCAATAAAAGGTATTAATAGTATTATCTGGGATGCAGAGTCGGTAATAGAAGGTAACGACTTTAATACCGTAATGTTTGAGAGAACAATTGACCATTTTGCTTGGACACAAAAGCTCAGCGAATTTTTACTCAATGAAAACGTAGAGGAATTAAAACTCCAGACGGATCCAACTCTATGCAATTTAGGAAAATGGTATTATGGTGAAGGCAGGAAAAATGCCGAGGAATTATTGCCTGCATTAAAACCCGTTTTGCATTCGCTAGAAGAACATCATAATCATTTACATAAGTCCGCTAGTGAAATAAAGGGTTTGTTAAAAGACGGAAGAAGTAATTTGGCGGAAGCAAAGGGTGTATATGAAGAAAAGACTCTTTTAGCTTTAGAGAACGTACAAAAGATATTGGACGAAGCAAAAGGGATATCAAATGAGAAGATAAGCGAAGATCAGGAGATGATGCAGGCTGATGCTTCTGGAACCCTTGCTGCTGTAATAATAATAAGTATAGCGGTATTGATTTTAGGTGTTATTCTAACCTGGATAATAACAAGAAGCATAGTAAAGCCGATAGCTAAAGTAGCAGGTGCGGCAAAAAATATCGCCCAAGGAGAACTAAACATTGAAATCGAGGATGATTCTAAAGACGAGATCGGAATGTTGATGAAGTCGTTTAAGGAGATGATAGGTAATTTGAAGAGTGTAGTGGACAGTGTAAAAAGTGCATCGGACAATGTAACTACCGGTAGCCAGGAATTAAGTTCTACTGCTCAGCAAATATCTCAAGGAGCCTCGGAACAAGCTGCAGCAGCCGAAGAAGCGTCTTCATCAATGGAACAAATGACATCAAATATAAAACAAAATGCAAGTAATGCACGTGAAACGGAAAAGATAGCGCTACAAGCAGCCGAAGATGCTAAAGAAGGCGGGGGAGCAGTAGGAAAAACCGTTGATGCAATGAAAGACATTGCTAATAAAATTAACATAATAGAAGAAATATCCAGGCAAACCAACTTGCTTGCATTGAACGCGGCAATAGAAGCTGCTCGTGCAGGCGAGCACGGCAAAGGCTTTGCTGTAGTAGCTTCTGAAGTAAGAAAGCTTGCCGAAAGAAGTCAGACGGCAGCGCGTGAGATAAGCGATTTATCGGCGAATAGCGTTGAGATAGCTGAGAAAGCCGGGGAGATGTTAAACAGGATAGTGCCTGATATACAACGAACATCGGAATTAGTGCAGGAAATAACGGCAGCGAGTAATGAGCAGAACGGGGGAGCGGAACAAATAAACAATGCAATCCAGCAATTGAACCAGGTAATCCAGCAGAACGCAGCGGGCGCGGAAGAAGCGGCATCAACTTCCGAGGAATTGTTAAGCCAGGCTGAGCAACTGCAGGATACGATTGCTTTCTTCAAATTTGAAGATGAAAAAATCAACTTAAGAAAGACAATTAGTAAACAAGCAAAAGTGAACCGGGACGATAAAAACAAAATTGAACAAACACATTTTACTGCAAACAATAAAATAATCGAAAAGCAAAAACCGGAATCTGAGGGCTTGTTAATGGATGTAAATTCCAACGGTGATAATTTTGATGACGAATTCGAGAAGTTTTAAATGACAGGATGAGCGGAGAAACGCAATAGTAGAGGGATGGAAAGCTGTGTGGTCGAATGATTGAAGGATGATTGGAATATCGAAATGAAGGAAGAAGATTGAAGAGTAGATTGCTGAAAGGCGACGGTTAACTACAAACTGTTTTCTAACTTCTGAATTTTGTCATCCGGTATTACAATGAATACTGAATAAGGAAATTTGAATATTGAACATATAATATCTGACGAACAGCTTGTGCCTAGAATCAAAAACCCGGTATCTGGAATGAATGCCGAATTGATATTTATTTATCCATAATATGTTTTGAACCTTTTTACAAGAAAGGTTATTAATTGAGGTTTTTTATGTCTGAAACTTTTGCAACAACAAGGCTATCAAAAAAGAATTTTCTAAAATTGCAAGATCTTGTCGAGGGCACACTTGGTATTAAAATGCCCGCAACCAAACAAATGATGTTGGAAGCCAGGTTGAGGAAAAGACTGAAAGTATTGAATATGAATTCATACTCGGAATATTGCGAATTCTTGTTTAGCCAAGAAGGGCAGGCCAGTGAATTGATACCAATGCTTGATATTACAACTACTAACAAAACGGAATTCTTCCGTGAACCGCAGCATTTTGATTTTTTGAATAACCTTGGATTAAATGAAATTGTAAACAATTTCCAGATAACATCCAATCATAAGCTAAGAGTATGGAGTGCCGGATGTTCATCCGGCGAGGAACCATATACGCTCGCAATTGTGCTGTCGGATTTTGCTGCCGGCAAAAGGAACTTTGATTTTTCAATTTTAGCGTCGGATATATCTACAAAAGTTCTTTCCGAGGCACAACGCGGCATATATGAATTGGAAAGAGTTAATGCAATTGAATATGAAATGAAAAAGAAATATTTATTAAGAAGTAAGGACCCAAATAAACTGCTTGTGAGAATTGTACCTGAATTAAGGCAAAGAATAGATTTCCAAAGAATCAATTTAATAACCGACGATTTCTATAATCAAGATAAGTTTCACATAATTTTTTGCAGGAATGTTATGATTTATTTTGATAAAGAAAATCAAAAAAAATTGGTAGAGAAATTTTACAATGTTCTGGAAAAAGGGGGCTACTTATTTATTGGGCACTCTGAAACTTTACTAACAGTTGATTTGCCCCTTGTACAGAGGGCTCCAAGTGTTTACCAAAAAACAAAATGAGAAATAAAATAAATAAACGGAATGTTACTTTTTTACATCCTGGAAATGCAATTATTACAAATAAAAGCAGGGTAATATATACGGTTCTAGGTTCATGTATTGCCGTTACAATGCATGTACCCAGACTAAAAATCGGTGCAATAGCTCATTGTTTATTGCCTGCACCGGGACTGTCGGAAAACTGCGAGTGTTCCGATTGTACATACAAATTTAAATACATTTCTTGCACAATACCTCTGATGCTCGAATCATTACAAAGATATAGAATCAATTTGGATGAAATAGAAATAAAGATTTTTGGAGGTGCTAACTTAATTGCATCAAATGGAAGTAAAAGAACCTCAAAGTCGATTGGAAGTCAAAATGCTGATCTGGCGACCAGAATAATCGAGGAAACAAATCTTAAAATAAAGTCTTTAGATACCGGAGGCAGTGTTGGTAGAAAAATATACTTCTTTACCGAAAGTGGTGAAGTGTACTTAAAAAGAATAAAAAGAACCGAGATTGAGAATACAAAAGATGTTTTAATAAGTTAGTGGTTCTGCTATGAAAAAAATAAAAGTATTAATTGTAGACGATTCGGCATTAGTCCGAAATTCTTTGTCGGAAATACTATCATCTGACCCGGCAATAGAAGTCATCGGGACAGCGTTAGACCCAATAATTGCAGCACAGAAAATCAAAAAACAAATACCCGATGTAATAACCCTGGATATTGAAATGCCTAGAATGGACGGGTTAACATTTCTAAAAAAGTTAATGTCGCAGAAGCCGATACCGGTTGTAATATGCTCGAGTTTAACCTATGAAGGATCCGACACGGCAATTAAAGCACTGGAACTGGGTGCAGTTGAAATAATAACCAAGCCCCAGCTAGGTAAAAAACAATTCTTCGAAGAATCGAAAATCAAGATTTGCGATACAGTTAAATCCGCATCAATGGTTAAGGTTAGGCCTAAGCTCAAAACTATTGATGTTAAACCAAAGCTAACGGCAGATGTTATATTATCAAAACCGAAATCCAAAACGGTAATACAGAAGACTGAAAAGGTGATATTAATTGGAGCATCAACAGGTGGTACCGAGGCGTTAAGAGACCTGTTGGAGAATTTTCCTGTCAACTGCCCCGGGACTGTTGTTGTGCAGCACATGCCTGAATTTTTCACCAATTCTTTTGCAAAAAGACTAAACGAATTATGTGCAGTAGTTGTTAAAGAGGCTGAGCATGGCGACTATGTTCTGCCGGGCCAGGTTTTAATTGCACCGGGTAATAAACACACATTATTAAAAAGAGACGGTGAAAAATATTTTGTTGAAGTTAAAGACGGTCCCTTGGTTTCAAGGCACAAGCCGTCGGTCGACGTGCTCTTTAGATCTGCTGCCAGGTATGCAGGAGCTAATTCCGTAGGAATAATTATGACCGGCATGGGTGACGACGGGGCAAAAGGAATGCTTGAGCTTAAAGAAGCAGGGGCATATACAATAGCTCAGGATGAAAAGTCATGCATAATTTATGGAATGCCGAAAGAAGCCGTTAAACTAGGCGCCATAGTTGATGTTGTACACTTAACACAAATTCATAATAAGCTGAAGGCAAAAAAGGTTTTCTAAGCTTTGTACTATCTGCTGTCGTTTGTTCATCACTCGGATCGTCGCTTTATCTAATTTTATTGACTACTCTCAATTCTCAGAAAAGTTTTCCGATAATAAATTAACGAATATTTAGCTAGAATGTTTTACGGTGGGCGGGACACTGATGTACACTATAAAGGCAGGTAATAAGCTCCAAGTTCGTAATTTTGATGAGTGGTTAGTTGATAGTGATAAAGCCCGGTCAACGAGACCGGGCTAATAAAAAATTTATGCCGGCCTGTTGTCGGCGGTTAAGTCGCCAAGCGATTCTTGTTTCTCCAGCTTATTTTTAACATCCTTTACATGTGTTACCCATTTGTTTAAACGCGCTGAGACGTTTTCGTAATAAATCCTTGAAACTTCGTAATCCTGAAGCTCGGGTTTATTCATTATTGCTTCTAACATTTCAGAATATACTTCATCAAGTAATTTTATTTCGTTTTCAAACTCTTTTCCCATGAGTGTCTCCGGTGTTATTCGTGTACAATAGTTAATTATTTTCAGCGTCAAAAATATTCCAAGCGTTTATCAATGACAAGTGTATTCTATAATGGCCTTGCAATTACAATAATTTTTTTAAGCGTTTCTACAGTGCTTGAGTTTGTTCCAATTGCTTCGAGGAATACAATGTACATCCCGATTCGCAATGCTTTGCCTTCATCATCAAGTCCGTCAAAAATAACAGAGCCAGATGAACCACTCGCCCGGTTATTCACAAGGGTGCGTATCTTGCGGCCTTTGTCGTCAAAAATTTTAATACGAATCTGCGAGGTTTCATTTTTGAGGTTGTATGAAATAATCGTAAAATCCTCAAAACCGTCGTTATCCGGTGAAAAAGGATTTACAGAGAACTCAAGCTTCGATTCAAGTTTTCCCAGTTCCGTAAATATTGAATTCCTGCATAGAGGTGTAGCTCCTGACGCATCAACGGAAGTGCTCCAGTTGTAAGGATCGTTGGAATTAAGCGAAGGATTAATCCTTTCCAGCGATAAATTTTTTGTATCACTAAAATTATTATGCCACTTAGCATTGTAGTTAATTGAGTCGATTACGTTTCCGTGAATATCCTTAAGGAGCAAGATCTCTCCGCTGTTCGATAATCCAAGGTCGGATTGCCCTGCAATACGTAAATTGGATATGTCCTCAAAAGAGTAATTATCTAGTATTGTCGTATCAGCTGCCAGGACAAATAAATTATTCGGCTCAAGTAAAAAATTAACAGGCGATACAATCGTTTCGTTTCCAGCTTCGTCCACTAGTTTCCATCCGCCCATATTTATTAATGAATCGCTGATATTCACCAGTTCTACAAACTCGCTATTGGTTGACGATACTTCGAACATTATTTCGTTTATTACAACTGACGATTCGGAGTATTCGCAAATGCCGGTTATCGAATTAACAGTGCCAGGTGTGCCCCCGTCACTGTTAAGCGTGGACGTCCAGTTCATCGAATTATTTGATAAGTTATCCAGGGAAATTCGCTCTGCTGATTGACCGCGACTTATGTTCCACCTTCGGTCGTAAAATAAACTATCGATAATTGCATCGCGGAAGTCATATAAAATTATTCCGTCTTCGGTGTTGCCTAATGTGCCGAAGTTAACTTCGAAAATTTTGCTGTCCGTTTCGAATGTAAATCCTGTTGCATCAGAAACAACAATGAAGTATTCATTTGGCAATATATTCAGGTCATCTTCAGTAATAAAATTTTTCGTCGGTGAAGACAAAACATCGCTGACCGACCAGCCGCCTATGTTTATTGACTCACCGGAGATGTTTAAAAGTTCAATCCATTCGGTTTCGCCGCTTACCGGCTGCGACATAAACTCAGTAATAATAAGCGATTTTGGCGTGAATCCCGGGATTAGCTCCTCTTCGAATATATTGTTAAGCGGCTCTTCATCCAACGCAAACTCAATTTCGACAATGATAGTTATTGTCCCGCTTAAGCTAAATGAAGCTGTAGACGAAACAATAACCGAATCCGAAGCATTCAGTGTTAACCCGTTTACCCTACTTAATTGCTGTAAACTGCCGTCAGTCAGTACATTAAAAGTAACTGAAAAATTTTCTGCGGCTTTTAGCCCGGAGTTTTTAACTTTTACTGACGGAACCACATCATCGTTAAGCACCGGAAATTCGGGATCGTAAATAAGTTCGGCTACAACAAGATCAGACTCTTTCAGCACAACGCTATTAACCCTGCCCGGAGTACTTTTTTCAATGTCGGTTGACGAAGCCCAGTTAAGAAGGTCGCTGCTGGAAGCGTTCAAGTCAATACGCTCCAGTGAAATTCCATTACCGCCTCCAAATGAAGTAGAAAAATAAACTGAATCGATTGTGCGACCTGTTGCATCTTTGATTACCAGGCCGTCTTCGGAGTTGTTCAACGTGGCAAAGTTGGATGTAATCACCTTTGTCGGAATACTCAAATGATAATCGAATACGGAAGAATCCTTAGCAACTACAATAAATTTGTTCGGAGCTAATGTTACACTCGAATCAACTATTGTAACTTCTTTGGGAGTTGTAAGCACATCTTTTGAAAGCCAGTTTTTAATATTGATTGACTCTTCTGAATTATTCACGAGTTCAAACCATTCTGGTTCACCGTCGGAGGGCGTATAATGAATTTCATTAATAACAACAGATCCAGCAGGATATCCCGGGATAATAGTTCCATACACAAAGTCGTTGGAATTATCTCCATCATTATTCAATTCAACGAACACCAAGTAGCCTGTTTCCCGCTGTATGTTTTCAAGCTGGTAATCAAAAGCAATGATCGATGAGTCACCACTTAACAAAGATATGTTATCAATGCGTTCAACAATTATGTTTGATAAACTATCGAGATCAAGATCTTCGAAAAGTATTAGCGAAAATGTTGCACCTGTTTTCCCCAAATTTTTAATTTTTACTGAAACGCTAATATCATCACCTATCAAAGGCAGTTCAGGATTAAAAATTAAATCAACAGCCGCAACATCCAGTTCCTTTTGCGCAACCGTATTTATTGTTCCCGGGCTGCCGCCAGTCATTATATTAGAACTGATCCAGTTCGTCGAGTCGTTTGACGACCCATTAAAATCTATTCTTTCCAGCGAACGACCATTTGTTCCGCCCCAAGAACTCTTGTATTGAACAGAGTCTACAACCTGGTCAAGATTATTTATGAGTTTGACATCATCGCTGCTGTTGTTGAGAGATGGAATGCTCTTTATAATAAACTCCCTTACATTCGGATAAATTTCAATGAACGCAGAGTCATCGGCAATTACGAAAAATTCTTCCGGAGCCAGGAATGTAGATTCAGTAAAAATTGTAACCGTGTCGGATAAGTCGGCAACCCGATAGTTTTTTAGGTCAATTGTTTTTTGGCTCCTGTTAAAAATTTCAATCCACTCAGGTTCATCCGAAGAAGGTGAGTGCATTATTTCGTTAATCACTATATCGTTAAATTCAGCGGGGGGATCGCTAACAGTGAAAGAAATGAAATCAATGTTATTACCGGTTAGTTCATCTTGCGCGAAAGCTATTTCCACGATAAACTGATATTCACCAACTGCGGGTGCGCCGAATAAACTAGTTGCTATTTGAAATTCTCCAGAATTCAGATTGCCAAAGTTTTCTGTTGATACCAACTCGTTCGGCTGACCGGTAAAATCTGAATTCTCATCATTGAAGAACGTTACCGTATATTGATTCGCTGCGCGGCTGCCTGCGTTTTCAATTAGCGCCGATATTACAACATCATCCCCGGATATCGGTATCTCAGGAGAAATAGAAATGCTATTGACACGAAGGTCGAATTCTTTCAGGACGATTGAATTAATCTTTCCCGGTGTAGCAATTACCGATATATCTGCACTTCCCCAGTTGGTAGAGTCGCTGCTTTCACCGCCCGCTGATTTTCTTTCCAGCGATCTTCCCTCCGATGAACCACCCCACGTACTTTTGTAGTTTACACTGTCGATGAAGTTTCCAAGTCCGTCAATTATTTTTAGACCATCGTCGGAGTTATTAAGCGATGGCAGATTAACAACAAATAACTCAGAAGGGATATCATAAAAATTATTCAGTGACTCATCGTCACTCAACACAACAAATTTATTCGGCTGTAAGATGAAATCATCTTCGCTAATGATTACGGATGAAGAACGATCAGAGAATCTCCAATCCTTCAAGTTCCACTCGTTGTCACTAGAATTAAATAGCTCTACCCATTCAGGCTCATCTGTTGAAGGGGTGTACATTATTTCGTTGATTACAATATCATTATAGTCGGCAGGCTTTTCACTAATAGTAAATTGGTAAAAAGCTATGTTGTCTTCGTCAAATTGATCAACAAAACCTTCGATGGCAATTATAAAATCATAATCGCCCGCATCTGTGTTTGTTAAACTATAAGCAGTATTAATCGAATCGCCAGATTGAAGATTATTGAAGACCTGAGAAGAAACAAGTTCACTTGTTTGCGCGATTGAATCAGTATTTTCATCCAGATAAAAACTGACATCAAACGAATTGACTTCAAACGTTCCTTTGTTTTTTATAACAGCGCTGATTGAAACATTTCCACCTTCTATTGGAATCTCAGGTTCAACAAAGACATTATCTACTTTTAAATCAAATGCCCTTGATGACACCGAGTTTAATCCTCCCGGAGTAGCATTTGCAATTGTAATTGCGCTGGACCAATTAGTTGAATCGTTGCTTCCTAGTAATGGATTAACACGCTCGAGAGATTTGCCGCCAGTTCCACCCCACGTCGGTTTATATTGAACGCTATCAATTGCTCTATTTAAAGAGTCTAATAAAACTAAATCATCGCCGCTATTATTTAGCGATGGTAAATTTAATACAACTAGCGGAGCATCGAATTCAAAAAAGTCTTTAATGTTATCATCATCGCTTATTACCAAGTAGCTTAATGCCGGAATAAGCAAATCGTCATCCGAAACTGAAGCTGTAGATGAATTATCTGAAACTGCCCAGCTCTTCAAATTAATATCATCTATAGTAGTGTTGTATATTTCAATCCATTCAGGCTGTCCGCTCGCTGGTGAGTACATTATTTCGGTAATTGTTATGTCATGCAAATTGTTCGGCTTAGGAGCAACAGATACTTCAAAAAATGCAGTGTTATTTGATGCTATCTCATCACCGTTTAAATCGACATTAAGAATGAAATTGTAAACTCTGTTTACCGGATTGGATATTATAAAACTTACTACTGATGTATCACCCGCAATTAGTGAAGGAACTTGCCTGGTTTCTATTAGCTCGTTAGCAGTCGCGAGTGAATCATTATTTACGTCATCAAACAAACTAACTGCAAAATTACTTGCGTCTTGCGTGCCAAAGTTTTCAAGTTTAGCTTCTATTGGAAGAGGTATCCCTTCAAATGCTGATGGTATTACCATTCGGACATTGGTAATTGCTAAATCGAATTGCTTGGGCGAAACCGAATTCTCATCGCCCGGTGTCCCGTTTTCACTCAGAGAATTGTTCCAGTTAGCTGGTGAATTATCTTTCGTTAATTCGATTTTTTCATCTGAGAATCCGGCACTGTTGTTTGCCGAGTAGGTGTAAACATCTAAAGTATCGCTTGATGTGCTTAGAAGCCGCACAGTTCGGTCGCTGCTGTTTGACATTCCTGAGCTGCCGAATGCGTTGTTATCAATTTTTAGGAGCAGTGCTTCATCGGGCACTATACCTGAATATATTCCGGCAGCAAAGTCATAATCACCTTCGAATATAACGGCATAACTGTTTGGCAGCAGAATGGTTGAGCCGCCTTCATGTGCGATTATAATATCAGCAGATGATGTGTGATAAACAATTTGAAAATTTGCAAGATCGATGTTTTCCGAATCGGACGTGTTATATAATTCGATGAATTCGGAATTCGAAGTATTGGGTCTGAACATAACTTCCATAATTGTAACAAGTGAATCTGTTTGTGATGTTGTGATCGTTGAAAGTGCAAATAGTAATGAAAAGGTTATTTTGCTCATTCCGGTTTTCGAAGTTCAATTTGAAGTTATTTAAATATACTAAAATGTAGAGAGTTAAATACTAAGATAATTCTATGGCTACTTGATTATATAAACCTCAACTCTGAAAAGAAAAACTCTATTTCGGACGCCTGATAACTCTAAATTCTGCTATAGAGATTTATAAGTTCTTACAAAACTTTGTGACAAAAATAATTAGCAGAACTCTTATAATATTTTTTTACAAATTTTGCTGAGTGATGTAGCTTTTACTGTGAATTTAGTCTGCTCATAATTTCATTCAATCTAATTTTTTGCTGGTAAATATAAGGCAGCATATAAATTCCATCCGCAAATTCAATAACGTAAGCAAGAATTGAGAAGATGCCGCCAGGTGTTGGATTCGTTGCAGTGACAGCAACGCTCAAAGTAAAAATAATCAAGCTGAAAAGGATAAATTCAATTAGCCCAAAGTTGATAGACTCTAAATCGGATAACTTAATTTTCCATTTTGCCAAACTGCCGAAATGCTTATTAATGACATCATTTCTTTTAGACGAGATAATGTCTACATGTTTTTCAAGCTCGTCATTCATTGATCGGTTGAAAAAGAAGATTTTCTTTTCACTGAAAATGTACACCGAAAATATAAGAACAACTGAAACTGCGGCACCTATAAATAACTTGTAATCAAAAACGAACAACATAATTACCGAACCGACAACACCAAAGAGGGAGGAAAAACCTTGCGACAATTCATGTTCGAAGAAGTCCGTAATCTCCTGAATTAGGTTAGCGCGGGATACTGTTTTTGAATCGCTTGAATTTTTCTTCTGCTCGCTTTCAACAGTTTCGGAAGCAGTGTCCACGTAAATCTTTGAGTAAGTCCGTGTGTCATAAAATCTTCTCGCAACACCGATTACTAATTTGATCGAATAAATAATAACGAAGTAAGTAACACCATCGTATTTATGGTCAATTAAATCGTTAATCGCGAGTCCCAGAGTAAACGGCACCAGGAGGTTTAAAACATTTTCTACTGCAAGTAGTGCAAAAGTGAACGTAATATTCCAGCGGTATCTATTGAAGATACCTTTCAATGATAGTCTTTTCATTTTGTAATTTTATTTAGTGATCAGTAAAAGTTTAGATGGCGCTACCTATACCACCACCATTCCGGTATAAAAGAATATATTGCAAGTCCAAGCCAAATCACAACAATTATCCAGTATAAAATAGGGTTTGTACTTCTTGGTACGTCTTCAATAAAATAAGTGCGTTTGTTAATAAGGTCGGTTATTGCCCAAAAGAGAAACAGTACACCCCATGCCCAGCCAATGTTGAAGTAAATTGCTAATACAAGCAGTATTAAGCCGATAATTGTTTTCCACTTTATTGTTTGCATTTTATAAACCTCTCCCCAATAATGATTTTAATGCATTCTTCAAAAATCCGTTATGTTTCTGCCAGAACCAGTAGGTTCCGTTTTCAAGATCTTCCGGCATCATCTGTTTTGGCTGAAATACGGCATGGGTGCCGTCGTATTTTGACCAGTCCTTCGTAAGGATTCTTCCGTCGTTATCGAATTTTTCATATGTCTTTGTCCCGGGAAACGGAATCAGCAGGTGCGGGAAAATTTCTTCCAGCTTAAAATCCTTTGTGTGCTGGTAAGTGTCTTCAAAAATATTGTGATCGTGATCGTCAAAACCAAAAAGAAAATCAGAGATAACTTTTATTCCAAAGCTGTTTATTTTTTCTATTTGCTCCTTCATTTTATCGGGATTAACAAAGCCTTTATTTTGCTCTTTAAGAGCTGCTTTGGAAATAGTTTCTAAACCGACCAAAATCATTTTCAAACCGCCCTCAGCCGCTGCTTTCATCAGTTCATCATCTTCGGATATTTTAATCGTTGTCTCTGCGTAAAAATTCATGTTCAGAGGTTTCAACTGTTTGAATAATTCCATCGCGTATTTTTTGTTGACCGTAAGGTTATCCGAGTGAAGTTCACACCACTCAATTCCCCAAGCTTTAGCTGCTTTAACTTCGCTTACAATATTTTTTACCGGCCTCATCCTGTATCGGGGCGAAAATTCCGGAACCAAACAGAAATCGCAGCTATACGGACATCCTCTCGAAACAACAACCGACCAGGTATAATCATAATGTGCAGGATCGATGATATTTAAAGGGTACGGATTCAGCTCGGCCAAATCAATCGGGGTAGTCCTTTCGTATTTTGGCTTTAGTTGATTGTTGCGGAAGTCATTAAGCAATTCCTCCCAGATACCTTCGACTTCTCCGACTAAAATTGTGCCGCAATTTGCCTTTGCTTCTTCCTGCATAAACTTTGTATGCAGTCCGCCCAAAACAATTGTCTTTCCTTTTTCTTTGAATTTCCTTGCGATGTCGTAAGCCTTGTAAGCGTCAGGTGTCGACATAAAGATTGCAACAATATCCGCATCGGATTTGTAATTTACTTTCATCCCGACAACTTCATCGGTCATTTCTATTGCAACATTTTTGGGTGTAGCTGCAGCGGTTGAAAATATGTTCTGCGGAGGGCCGCCGGTATTTTTTTTGTATTCGGAGTAATCACTCCCGGCCGAGGCTTTTATTAAATATACTTTTAAATTTTTCATTGCTGTTCCTTAATTTTTAACTGAAATAAATAATTCAACATCGGTTACTTCGAAATCATCGTTCAACTTATATGTTTCAAAGTTCTATTCAGATTTAATCCGTAAATTTTCTCCCATGCTTCAATTACCTCTTCTCCCGATGTACCCGCTACTTTCTCTTTGGCAAAAGTACCGCCATCAATTTCAACGTAGGAAAATTTGTTTTTAATTTTCGAAATATCATCAATTCTGTAGCCTACCAAAATTTTCAAACCATCTTTGCCTTTCTTTTTGTAGTTATGCGTTACAAAATAGATTTTATCATCGGCTCTTTTGTGAAATAATTCCGGGTCATAAATTTCTTCAAAAATTTTCCATAATTTTTCAATATTATCATCAAACTTGCCATGTTTCATAACTGTTTTTATTGAGTACCCGCTAACAAAAAATTTCGGAAGAATTACAATTTCAATTTTTTCTTGCTGCCTGGATAACTCAGCGAGAGGGATTTCTTTAATCTTGGATTCTTTCAAGTCCTTAAGTTCAGGCTGTGTAAAACTGCTTTGAGAAAACAATAAAATTAAAATCGCCAAAAAATTTTTTGTGAAATTCATTTTTGGTTTCATATTTAAATTTCCATCCTGATAAAAACTCTCTGTCAAACTTATTTGTGTACGATTGCAATTCCTTTGACATATGTCAAAATCGTAATTGATTGGAATATTTTTGAAAAGAATACGGGCAAAAATGAAGTAGTAAAAGGAGATATTTATTTATTCCGGATGCGGCTTAAAGTCTCCTGCGAAATCCCAAGATAAGAGGCGATATAACCAAGGTTAACTCTCTGCTCGATCTCCGGATATAACGATAGCAATTGTTCATAGCGTTTTGCGGCAGTCATAAAGAGAAAACCTTTTGAGTGGTAATCGTAAGTAGAGATCATATCTTCAAGATACATACGCATAAATCTTTCAAGCTCGGGATACGAATCATACAGTCGTTCGAGGTCTTTTTGCCGGATTGAAAAAACCGTTGAGCCTTCAAGTGCTTCAAAGTTTTCAAAGCCGCGCCGTCTGCTGAAAAAGCTATAGTAAGAAGTAAAAATATCGTTGGCAAAATAAAACCATGTAGTAATTTCCTTTTCCTGGTCGTAACAATAAGAACGCACCAAACCGCTTTTGAGGAAATACAATTCCGAGCAGTAGTTGCCCTCTTTTATAAAAACGGTTCCCTTAGGGTAAGTAAATTCGGTAAAATTATTCTTGAGCTCTTCTTTTAATTTATCGCTAACTCGATTTTTCTTTTGAATTATTGAAAAAAAATTTTCCATTGCCTTCGAAAGTGGTTTTCATTAACACTACAAAGTTACAACGATTCGTGAAATTAACCGTGATACCTGCTTCTTTTATTATCCGAGGCCCTGCATCCATCCGAGCAGCAATATTCATTTTCAACTTTGCACGATTCACAAGTAACAAGAAGTTTGTCGCAGTCCTGGTTGTGGCAGTTAATGTACCATGATGCCCTGTCGCCGCAATAGTAACATTTACCAATATGTTTCAATTCTTCTTTAGTATTGGGTTCAACAATACGGCGTTCATCAAAAACAAATACGCTGCCTTGCCAGTATTTATCAGGATATTCCTTAGCGTAAGTAACAATGCCCCCTTCAAGCTGGTAAACGTCTTTAAAGCCTTGCTCAACAAGATAAGCCGATGCTTTTTCGCACCTTATTCCGCCAGTGCAGTATGTTACAATAGTTTTATCTTTATGCGGGGAAAGTTTCTCAGCAACGCTTTTCCAATCACGGAAAGTATCCATCTTTGGTGTAACTGCGTTCTTAAATTTTCCGATATCACTTTCGTAAGTATTGCGGGCGTCAACTATAATAAAATTTTTATCCTCTTCGTAAAACTTGTTTAACTCGGCGGGCTGCAAGCGTTTACCGGTGTTGCTTAAGTTAACGTTCAAAATGTCGGAATGAACAATTTCATTTTTTACCCTGACATGTGTTTTGTAAAAAGCATGTTCTTCGGCGTTATCCTCTTTGAACCAAATGTCTTTAAACTCAGGGTATTTGCGCAGCTCGTCTTTATATAGTTCAATGTTTTCATCAATTCCGGACACTGTGCCGTTAATACCTTCCTTAGCAATAAATACCCGTCCTTTAATATCGTTATCAATACAAAATGCCAGGTGCTCATTACGGAATTTTTCAGGATTAGTGACGGTTTCATATTTATAAAACAATAATACTTTGTAGATCATAATACTCTAAATCAAATTCGTTAATTTTGGAAAACAAAGATATCAAATCTTATTTTACTTTAAAACGTTGGGAGAACTGATAATGAAGCACTTTGTTATTGAAATAATCTATAAAGCGCCGATCGAAAAAATTGAAGAAGTACTTTCGGAGCACAGGGAGTTTTTGCAAACCGGGTATGACAAAGGCATGCTGCTAATGTCGGGTCCGCAGTTACCCAGGATCGGAGGTATAGTAATAGCCCGTGCGGAATCAATGGAGCAAATTGCCGAGTTCTTTTCAAACGATCCTTACAACCAAAATGGCTATGTTCATTATCAATATATTGAATTTAACCCGGTGAAAAGGCAAGCTATTATGGAGCAATGGGTGTAGAGATTTCTCTACTGGTTTTTGTAAACAGGTTCCCGGATGCTCGGTATAATTATTACAAGTAATAAATTCACTTTCTGCATGTAGAGTGAAGGCGAGATGTATGAGAGTGTTACTTATTATAATACTTAAACGCAACCGGAAAGTATGTGTCGCAACATGTCGAGGTTCTCTAGCTCAGAAGAGAGGATGTTTGTTGCTACATTCGTCACGTCAAATATAACGGGTCACCTCGTCTCCGCTCGGCAACCTTACATTGTAGAGTTATTTTCAGACGATCCTTATAGTTTAACATGATACATACACTATCAGTACATCGAGTTTCATCCTGTAAAACGACAAGATTTTCTGGAAGATTAAATTTCATCTTAAAATCATGGATTCTGCCCTAAATTGCGTATCTAATCATTTTGGGATTTGCTATATTTGCTTCCTTAAAACAAGGGAGATGAAAAATGAATGAGCCGGATATAAGCGTATGCATTATGCATTGCGATACAATAAGATTCGAGCTGTACGGCGACTTTGTATTAAACAAGGGCAAAGAAAAGTTTAACGGTAAGTACACTGTAAAATATGCCGAGGGGAAGATAATCCTCAGCGACGGTAGTGAGCGGCGCGAGATTCAAAGCGGTGATACATTTAACCCGCTCGATTTCGAGTCTGAATCATTTCTTCTCAGGGAAGTTATTATCGGTATACAATTCCACTGGCAAAAAAAAGAAAACCAGCGCTTCCAGGGTTCGCTTCGGTTTTTAATTGAAGATAATACGCTTGCTGCCGTAAACGTTGTTCCCGTAGAATCATATTTGACGAGTGTAATCTCTTCCGAAATGTCGGCTACAAGTTCACCGGAGCTTCTTAAAGCTCATTCAATAATTTCGCGTAGCTGGGTGCTTGCGCAGATTGAAAAGGGAAGGGAGCTTCAAAGAACGGAACAAAAGTACGAGTCATCAATTGAAACCGAAGAGGAGCGAATAAAGTGGTACGATAGAGAGGATCACAATTTGTACGACGTATGCGCCGACGACCATTGCCAGCGATACCAGGGAGTAACAAAACTTTACGCGCATAATGCACAGGATGCCGTTGAAGCCACAAGAGGTTTAGTGCTTATGTACAACGGTAAAATATGCGACGCGCGTTTTTCCAAGTCTTGCGGAGGAGTATCCGAAGCTTTTCAAAATGTTTGGGAGCCCGTGCATCATCCTTACCTACAGAGCATTATTGATTACAAGTTTGAACCGGAAGATTACGAACTCGATTTAACCAAAGAAGCAATAGCACATAAATGGATAACGGGCGACCCCCCGGCGTTTTGTAATACACAAGATCAAAAAATACTCAAGCAGGTTCTTCTGGACTTTGATCAGGATACGAAGGACTTTTATCGCTGGAAGGTGGAATATTCGCAAGACGAAATAACAGAGCTTATTAGCAAAAGAAGCGGAATTGATTTTGGAAACATTGTAGACCTGGTACCTGTAGAACGTGGATATTCCGGCAGGCTAATAAAATTGAAAATTGTGGGCACAAAAAAAACTCTCACGATTGGCAAAGAACTGGAAATCAGGCGCACACTTTCGGAATCACATTTATACAGTTCTGCTTTTGTTGTAGAGAAAGGGACAATCGAAAACAATTTGCCTCAAAAGTTTACTCTTAAAGGCGCGGGCTGGGGGCATGGCGTCGGACTCTGCCAAATCGGTGCCGCTGTAATGGGCGAGATGGGTTTTGTATTCGACGAAATATTATTGCATTATTTTAAAGGAGCCGGAATTAAAAAACATTATGATTAATATCAGTTAAACCGGCTATAACATATATGACATTCTTAAACCCGGCTTTATTATTCGGTCTGCTCGCTGCATCCATTCCTATACTAATTCACCTTTTAAATCTGCGAAAACTTCAGAAGGTTGAATTTAGTACGCTCGCTTTCCTGAAAGAGCTTCAGAAAACAAAGGTTCGTAAAATCAGGTTAAAGCAATGGATATTATTGTTATTGCGGGTGCTTATAATTCTTTTCCTCGTGATGTCGTTTGCACGACCGGCTTTGCAATCGGTTTCTATAGGATTGGGGTCTACAACAAAAACCAGCGCAGTAATAATTATTGATAATTCATTCAGTATGTCTGTGGTCAATGAGGGCGGGTCTTATTTAAACCAGGCGAAAGCTGCAGCTAAAAATATACTTAACGAATTTACCGAAGGTGATGAAGTTACTATCATTACTATCGACGGGAATGATTCGGAGTCGTTTACTTCATCGAACAAACCCCTGCTATTGAAGAACATAGAAGAAATTAAAACAGGTTTATTCAGCCGAGATTTAGTTGAGCCGGTTAAATACTCACTTGAGAAACTTGGGGCGAGTAAAAATTTTAACAAGGAAATTTATATTCTCTCCGATTTTCAGACGGATCGGTTTACCGAACAGGAAGAAGCTGCTATTCAAAACTCCGGTAACGTTAAGGTTTACCTGCTTCCTTTTACGGGCAATAATGTAAACAACCTATCAATAAATCAGTTGAGGAGCGAAAACCAGATATTCGAATTAAACAAAGCAGTTACATTCACTGCCGTTGTTAAAAACAATTCTTCAGTTCCTTCATCAAACAACGTTGTTTCATTATTTGTTAACGGGAAAAGAACTGCCCAGCAAAGTTTTGACATTCAAGCCGGTGAATCAATTCAGGTTGAGTTCGAACAAACTCTCGCAAGCCCCGGTTTTATTGATTTGTTTGCGGAGCTGGAAGAAGATGATATTCAATTTGATAATCGTTCTTACATGAAGCTGTATGTGCCGGAGCAGATTAAAATATTAGCTTTGGCTGATGAGCAAAACGACTTGTCGTACTTTAACATTGCACTGGAAGGAATTAATAATACATATTTCGATATAGAGAAATCGAACACTTCGCGAATTAATTCATTTGATTTAGCATCATATAATGTAGTCGTTCTTTCAGGCAACAACTATGCGGGAAACATACAGAAACTAAGGAACTATATAGAAGCAGGCGGATCGGTAATTTTATTTCCCGGGGCATCGGACGAGAACGCGGATATAAGTGAAATAACGAATGGGTTGAACATACCCACTCCCGAATCATTCGTTAAAAGTGATGAATCGTTTTTCTCATTTGGTCAAGTCGACTACGAACACCCGGTATTTACCGAATTGTTTGAAGATGATAAGAAACAAATTGATTCTCCCGATATTTACAAATACCTGAAGATATTCAATAAAGGCAGGGGCAAAACTATAATTTCCCTGCTTGACGGCGCCGCTTTTCTAAGCGAGTATTCTCTTGGGAACGGAAAAGTATTACTGTTTTCTTCGCTGCCCACTTTATCATGGAGCAACTTTCCCGTTAAAGGTATCTTTGCGCCGCTAATTAATAAAGTGGTTTCTTACTTGTCGTTCGCGAAAAGTAAAAGCGACCGGTACATTGTAGGCGATGAAATAAATGTCAGCGGGTCTTCCCTGGTTCAACCGCAGGTTAAAGTTATTAAACCCGACAATACAGAGGAATATATCCAGCCTGAGTTGAAAGGATTCAATAAAATGTTTACTTACCCCAACACCGATATTAACGGGATTTATAAATTCTACAATGAATTGAAGTTATTTGAAACCGTTTCTGTTAACTTAGATAGCAGGGAATCAGGGGGAAGCTATTTGGATATTGATGAAGTGGAAGAATTACTGGCCGGGTTAAATTCGGAATTGAATATAATAGAACTTGATAAGAATGATAACTTTTCGGAGAAGATATCGCAAGCCAGGTTCGGAACAGAGTTATGGAAGTTGTTTCTAATTATAGCTTTAGCGCTTGCTTTAATTGAAATGCTGGTATCGAAAAGCTCTAAGAAAGATATGGCTGCTGTTAAAGGATAAAGTAGAAAGGAAAAAGGATAAATGTCATCCGGTATCTGGACCAATGCCGGTTTGGGAGATTGAATAACAAACAAGTTTACAAAGAAATAAGACATTCTATATGGAGAAAGAAGTTATAAAAGATATAAACGGGATGATAGAAGTTGACCGCAAGGTGATGGAGCGTGCAATTCTTGTTGCGGTAAAATCGCGTGTAATGAAGTTGTCAAGGACCATGAGTCTGTCCGAGAACTAGAATATAATAATTAATATATTAGCTTAAAGAAACAAACCAAAGAAATAAGAGATGAAATTCAAGCCATACGAACAAAGTCAGATCAACCTATTACCACCAAA
>JANQLA010000388.1 GCA_028280855.1 Melioribacteraceae bacterium | reverse complement strand
TTATTAATAAATATTTTGACGGCTGCGATTGTGTCTATAAGTATTAATATATACGCTCAACAATCTTTTGATTTGTACGGCAATGGTTTTGCATTCGACAGCGATTTTCGATTAAATAGCTTTGAAAGCAACCCGGTAAACTTTAATAAGATTAAAAATTGGGAACTGTCGTTTGTTTATGGCGGTGTATCGCAGGCTTCTTCATTTGCTAATGAAATATATTTAATCTCGTTGTCAAAACGATTCGGACAGCATTCGTTTTTTTTACGATATACGCCCGGCATTTCACAGGAATTTAAAACCAGTTCACAAACTTCCGTAACCAGTGGCGATTCGACAAAGACTGAGTTTTTATCCACAGAGATTCTCTATGAAGAGACTTTCGGACTGGGCTATTCATTTGACATAACAGAATCGGTTTCAGCAGGTCTTTCATTGCGTTTTTTTGAACAATCTTTGTCGGAAGATAATATCGAATTTGTTTATGAGCAGGACACAGGCGCATATACAAACACTGTATCAACAAGTTACCAAAAGAAATTTTGGCGGTCGGACCTGGGAATTTCGTACAAGGCATTAAATAACTTATCTTTCACCTTATCATCTGCGAATCTTATTTTACTAAATGAAGACGGTGGTTTCGAGGATAACAGCTCGCTCGAGTTAAATACGGAAAAGCTTGTTATGTTTGGATTCGGTTATAGTCCAACCGATAACTTACACATTAACGGAATATTTGAATCAAATAAATCTTTTTCTTCAGGTATCGATTACGGGGTCAATATTTGGGGAGGAAAAATAACCTTCGGTATGAACGCTCACCATGATAAATATCAGACCCCGTTTATCAGTAGCATCATGCCTTCAATTAGTTTTTCCTCCCGCCTTTTTAACATTTCGCTGCTGGCGGTAAAATATTTCGAAGATCGAAGCAGCGCGAAGTCTTTTGGGGAACTTGAAGACAAAGGTATTTACAACATATTAAATAATCAATTTAGTAACGACAAACTTCTGCTTACTGTAAATTTTGCTCTTAGCTTTGCACCTAACAGAAAAGTTGAATTTATCGATGTAGAAATTCTTGACGAGATCTTTCCAACATTGAATGAACTGTATCGTAACCGGCCTTTTGCTTCTGCGCAAATAAAGAATATAAGTGATGAAGCAATAAGCGTTAAGCCGTCTTCAATAATCGAGGGATTAAACGAAGATGAAATTTTTTCTCCAATTGTAAACTTGAAACCGGGTGATACAACCACGATAAATTACTTTACAATTATTGATCAAGATAAACTGGATGTTGCCGAACGCAGAATTTCGCAAGCGAGCTTTTATTTAACCACAGTGAATGCTGATTACGATGATGCTATATCTAAACCGATTTTAATTAATGATAAAAATAGTTGGGACGGCACGGTTTCAAGTTTGCGGTACTTTGCCAAAAACGATTACCAGTATTTGACGACAATATCGAAACAGATTCTTAGCGAATATAAAGATGAGTTAGCAGCAATAGATCCTGCTTTAGCCGATTTTACGAAAATCAAAATTCTGTTTAATCAATTTGTACAGCAAATGCTATATGTATCAGATCCGCGCACTAGTGTAGAGTATGTTCAGTTCCCCAAGGAAACAATAGAGCGTAAAGGCGGAGATTGCGACGACTTAAGTGTTTCATTCGCAGCGTTAGTTGAAAGCATTGGAGTGCAATCTGCCTTTGTTGATTACAAATCGGAAGGCGGGATTAGTCATGTTAATTTACTAATCAATACAAATATTAATCCTGTTGTTTCGAGCAAGATTACGAAGAATGACAAGAAGTATTTCGTAAGAAAAAACGCCAGGGGATTAGAAGAAATTTGGATCCCGGTTGAAATGACTTCGCTTACCGACTTTGAAACAGCGTGGGCGGTTGGAGCGGAAAAATTTTACAAAGAAGCTCTTGATAATCTCGGACTTGCCAAGGGCATTGTTGAGATTATAGATAATTATTAGAGGCTATTATGGAAAAAATTAAATACACATACTTTGTTATAGTGGTAACAATAATAACCATTCTATTGCTTGCATTTGATTCAAAGGCGCAGGAGTTCACTGTTCAAAAACTATCAGGCAAAGTTAGCGTCTTGAAAGGTACAAGTGAAGAACAGGTTTCAATTCAAACGGGCGACCGGTTAAGCGGAAATGATGTTTTAATTACCAATGAAAACTCTTTTGTTCAATTATCAAGAGGTGAAAACAATTTTATACTTCGCTCTAATTCGGCGCTGGGACTTAACCACATTAAAAAAGTTAGCATAAATGATTTGCTGTTGGCGCTGACTATTGAAGAGATTAGAAACCTCCCTAAAAATAATCCTACCAATTCTCAAAGCACTGCTGTTTATGGCACTGAAATATCGTCAGCTTCCGAATTTATTCCAAATAATCTTTTAGGCATCAAAAAAATGAATGGGGCCAAACAACTCGCGGAAAATGGATTTGAAGAATCCGCGGTAATAGTTGCAAAGGAAACCTATCGAAAGCATCCGGCTACACGTTTGATGATTAGCGAACGAATATACTTCGCCGACATTCTAAACGAGTTGGATCTTCATAACGAAGCACTTGCCGAATATAAAGGAATAGGTGAATTGAATCTTAATGGGAAACAGAGGGGCGAAATTAATAGTAGAATTGAAAAATTGTCTTTAGTACTGTCAGGTTCAAAATAGTGTTTGCCAAATTAAGTAATAAACAATTCAGCTTGTAAACATTTAAATATTTTATTCGATAATCCTACTACAAAGAAGTAGGAGTTTATCATGGCTTACCACGAAATAGTTTGGAAACCTGATTACGAAATTGGAATCCCTGAAATTGATAATCAACATAAAAAACTCATTACAATAGCTAATAAATTCCTGAAGGCTAAATATGAAGGAAAAGCTCCTGAAGTACTGAAACAAACTTTTGTTGACCTTATTGACTATACGAAATATCATTTTCAAGCCGAAGAATCTACTATGCAAAACGCGAGCTACCGTTTTACGAACGAACATAAAGAACAGCACAAAAAACTGATTGATCAGATTGTAAAGGTATTGGATCGTTTAAAGAGTGGCAGCATAAATGCTGTTGAGGATCTAGCAGGCCTTTTGAAAGAATGGCTTTTGGATCATGTAATTAAGGAGGACAAAAAGTTTGGTGAATTATTGCACAGATGATTTCAAATGTTGTTATCGATTATAAATTATGTTATTTTGAGCAAAAATTACTACGTATTCTTCTGGCCATACTCTTATTAAGTATAGTAGTATCAATACTTTTTAATCATAATAAATTCTTGAAATAAAGTGGGCACTAAACAACTTTTATTAATTGTACTTGGTGTAATCATTGTCGGCACATCAGTTTTTGTCGGTATCGATTTTTTTAAAGCTACATACGATACTGAAGTAATTGATATGGCCCTTATAAGGCTTCATGAAATTGGTGGATTGGCAAATAAATATTTTGACACACCTGAGGAACTTGGCGGGGGAGCAGGGTCGTACAGGGGCTACAGCCTACCTGATCAATATGTTAATGATTCAGACTGGAGGTTCAGGACAAATGCGCGTAATAACCGTATAACAATTACAATGATTTCAAGGCAGAGGCTATATCAAAACCAGCCTTACCGTTTGCGTGCACAATTCAGGAATATTGGCCTATTCACAGCATTTGTAAGGAATCCCTCGACGAACAGGTGGGAAAAAATTTACGATGTGCGAAATGAGTAAGCTTTTAGATAGTGCTGTACAGTATCCAGTTTATTGTATTCAGTATAAAATCGGCTTGCTGTTCCAGTACTGTTAGGTTATCTCCAAGTTCGCTGGTAACCTCCGGAATGAACTCATCGATCTTCTCTATAATAAATTGTTTCTCATTTCTATCCGAAATTAGGAACATGTACCAGAGCGACAATACATCGGTGTCCTCTGCTGCATTTAAGATTGTAATTAAGTTTGTGCTTAAAAGCTCAGGCCTGCGGCATGTTTGTTTAATTATATCTGCGGCACTTTTATGAAACGGTATTGCACCGGGTATGTCGATTTCAAAAACATACCCCGAACCAATAAATAAATCTCTATTATTATTCTTGAATTTAACCCAGCCTTCATCGACCGTTAATAAATTAACCGAACCAACTGAAAACTTAAAGGCAGCTATCTCAGTACTTATAGTGCCCGCTTTAGAACTAACGATGAAATTCGCTTCACCATTTAAAGTTTCGACACCTGCCATTTTTCTTTTGGAACTATATTCAAGCGAACCGTTTTCAAGATTAACAATATTTTCAGGATCAAATCCTTTTATAAGTTTTAGCAGAGAATTTTGCCCTAACCTTATTGAGCCTGTATTCGGTATTGTAATTGCAACTTGTGAGGATTCGTAGGTCTTAATCAATTCGTTTTCGTTAATTTCATTGACATTATTAGCCCCGTTCACGGAATAGATTCCGTATTCAGGGTTTATTATCCACGGAGTATTGAATTTACTTAGATGAACAAGACCAATTACTAAAACAATAATTGTAACTAATGTTCCAAAGCCGATTGAAATTTTTTTAAATAGCTTTTTTGCTTCTCGTTTATCGGATTTTGCAATTAACTGTTCTACTTTATCTGGGGCCAGAATAGTGGTTTGACTTAAAGCAAATTCTCTTTCAGCATCTAATTGTTCTTTTAATGATTTTTTTTGTTTTTCTTCTTTTGATATTTTTTTCCGTTTCCGTTCTTTCTCGCTTTGACTTTCTTCAATTAACTTTTCTTTTACTATATCTATTATAGGTTCGTTGGTTTCCGCATCCGAAAAGATTTTTGATAACTTATTTTTTATGGAATTATACTTCTCTGTAACTTTTTCATTTGCACCGCTTAATTGAATATCGCCCCGTTGTTCAGCGTTTATTATCAATTTTATTTGTTCCTTGCCAATTATAATTTCGTCATCTTCGGCAACAAATTTGGAAATGCTATCTACGAGCCGGTCGATAATTGTTAATTCTGATATGTCCTTAAAAAATCTTGTTATTTTCGATAAGGGAAAATTCAGTTTTGTGTAAAGTGTTATCACAATTTTTTCAATATTACCCAATTCATTAAAAGTTTTTTCGAAACCTGATAATCCTGATTGATCACCCGCCAATTCAGAAGTTACATCAGTATCCGAAAGTGATTCCGCTTCCTTTAATTTAAAGTGGGATATTAACGCTGCTATTTCCATTATCCAGTCATCGAAGTTAATATCCTTTTGAAGCTTGGGCACATAATGCCAGGCTTTCAAAAAGGTGTCAGCAGTTAATTCCTCAGCAACTGCTTTGTTTGCATTGATCTGGTAGATAAGTTGGTAAACTCGCTTAAGGTAAAATCCGCATAATTCCAAATAAGAATTTTTATTGCCTTTTCTGGAATTGTCTACTAGGTATTCAATGAAACTTCCCGTTTGCTGCATGATTTTCCCAAGGTTGCTTAAATAAATAGCAGTTATGGAACATTAGAGAAAATATAAAAAATTTATTTTAATATAAAATCGATTACTTGTATAGGCGAAAAATCAATTATTTATCCC
>JANQLA010000340.1 GCA_028280855.1 Melioribacteraceae bacterium | reverse complement strand
TTTCCATAAATTGTTTCATCATATTTTGCATATCCATCTTCTGGAAACCCGGAGGAGCCATAAATTCGGATGGCTCCAAATCCATCTTTTGAATATCCGTCGCTTCAAAGCGCGAAGTCTCGTTTGAAGATTTATCCTTTACAACCATCAATACAGGAAAGTAGTTAGCCTCATCGAATTGCGTGAACATAGAATTACCGCCTCCGCTAAAAGGATTTTCCATGAACATAAAATTACCTAGTTGATCTGTAAGCCAAACTTCCGAAGTGCCGTTTTCATCTTCGAACAGCCACTTCTCACATTTGTAACCATGTATTGCTTTAGTTTCTCCGGTTCTGTTTTCCTCGAATGCTTTCGAATCAAATTTTTTATTTTCATCATTGCCCTGCGGCGCCATCTTCTTTACCATATCAAGCATGCTTGCCGGAAATTCCATGTACATTTTTTGAGAGGGCATAACCATTATTACTTTATCGCCTTTCATTATCATAGTCGCCTGTTCTTTACCCTGCAATTCAATCTTAATATCTTTTCCGTTGGTAAAGTAATTCATTAACATCTCGTCGCCGTTGTTCACCATCTTGTATTTTACAACGCCTTCAAAAGTATCTTGTGCCGTTGAATTGATAGTGAACAGCAACATCAAAACGCATAGTAACTTGAAACGCATAATTATTGTCTCCATGAATTTAACTTAACAAAACAAGTGTTCGCTTTTTGAGCGCGAGTTTAGAATTAGTAAATTTCTGGTTCTCATTTTAGGAAATTTTTGGATAAAAAATGAAAATTCTTGTTACCGGCGGCTCCGGCTTTTTAGGTATTAACTTAGTTCGGCATTTATTACAAAGGAATAACGAAGTACGATCACTTGATTTAGTTCAATTTGATTACGCCGATGTTAAAGACAAAATTAAAATTATAACCGGTGATATTAGAGACGTTGATACTATTGAGAAATCGATGGTAGGTATTGATGTTGTAATACATACTGCCGCAGCGCTTCCGCTTTACACACCCGAAGAAATACATTCGACAGATGTGATCGGCACCCGCAACTTGCTGGAAGCAGCCCATCGAAATAACGTAAAGCGCTTTGTGCATATTTCGTCAACGGCGGTGTATGGAATACCCGACCATCATCCGTTATACGAGGATGATAAACTCGACGGCGTTGGTCCATACGGTGTTGCAAAAATCGAAGCGGAGAACGAGTGTATTAAATTCCGTAAAAAAGGCATGTGCGTACCAATCCTCCGACCGAAGTCGTTTATCGGTCCCGAACGGCTTGGCGTGTTTGCGCTTCTTTATGATTGGGCGCATACCGGACATAACTTCCCGATGATAGGCAACGGGCACAACCGCTACCAGTTACTTGATGTAGAGGACTTATGCGACGCGACTTACGCATGCATTGAAGGTGAAGAAAAAGTTGTTAATGATATTTTCAACATTGGCGCTAAAGAATTTACAACCATGCGCGAAGATTACCAAGCAGTGCTTGACTTTGCAGGACACGGAAAAAAAATTGTCGGATTACCGGAGAAGCCGATAATTTGGACACTCAGATTTTTAGAAGCGCTTAAACTTTCACCTCTTTACAAATGGGTATACGAAACCGCTTCGAAGGATTCGTTTGTATCTATAGAAAAAGCTGAAAGAATCTTGGATTACAAACCGAAGTTTTCGAATAAAGACGCGTTGGTTCGTAACTATCAATGGTACCTGGATAATTTGGATTCGTTTAAAGATCAGTCGGGTGTGTCGCACCGCGTGCCTTGGAAACAGGGTATTTTGAAAGTGGCTAAGATGTTTTTTTGATTTATAATAAAGATTCCATCTTTCCAAAAGATGGAATCTTTATAATTAATTTGCCAGGCCGCACTTCTTTAGAAACGGGCTATTAAACACTGATCGTACATTCGAACTCAACAAAGTTTTTCTTGCTTCGAGCCACTCATCAACCGCAGCATCCCCGTATTTTTCACGGGTTTTTTGGGGTGTTAGATTATTTACCTGCCCCCAATGGAAAGTATATTGAACTCCGGCATCGTCCAGGTTTTGCCAGGCCCTGTCGTAAAATTCTTTTGAGCGATCCGAATAAACCGCCTGCATTTCAATGGTACATGTTTTATCGTACTTTGTAAATGCAAGTGTAGCGCCGGATTGCTTAACATACCTATATGCCACAATTCCCGCGAACGGACCAACCTCTTTATTTGCTTCAACAATTTGTTTAAATGATTTCGACGAATCTTTGTAAGAAAGTCCCATCTCTGTGCTTAAAGCTTTTCCACGTGTTTCCGTTGCACTAAAAATCTCCCCTATTACCCCGGTAATCGGTTTGGGAGGTATACTATAAAATTCACCAACCAAAGCATTTACAAGTGTGGGTACTAATGCAGGAACAGCATCACTCAAAGTACCGACAACGGCAAGCATGTCATCACCCGGTCCGAATTTTCCGAGTGTTTGATCAGGCGGAGTATAATTATCACTGTAAGGTTTTTTATATATCGTAGTAACATAAGCTCCGTTATCGAGGTCGTGAATGTTAAAAACCACTTCAAAATGATAAGGCTTTTTATTTTTTACTTCGAGCCCGAGATTATCGAATTTCAACGTATCCATAGCATTGAAAAGTTTATCATCAACAGGTAATCTTTGGCGATGCAATTCAAGCAGAAATAACGGTTCGGTTTCAATCATTATGCCATGGATAATTCCAAAACTTCCGAAACTCACCAAGGCAGCGTTGAACAGCTTATCATCTCTAATTAATTCTGCGCCTAGCTTAGCTGCAAGACTGGGCTTACTTATCGGGTACGATTCCCGCTCAAGTATAATGTGTTTGGATTTACCTACAATGAGGTGAAGTCCAACAACATAATCCTGCATAGATCCGACGTTAAGTGCGGAACCATGTGTTCCTGTTGAGATAGCTCCTGCTATAGTTTGCCCGTTACTTGCGCCGGTGGTTTTTAATGATTTTCCTTTTTGCCTTAAGAATCGGTTTACTTCCAGTATTGAAGCACCACATTGAACATAAAACAGATTCTTATAATCGCCAGGGTATTTGTTCGAAACACTTTTTGAAGATAAGCTTATTATTTCATTGAGTGGCTTGGTATTTATCAATCCCCCGTTTGTTACTGCCGCACGCGATAAAGACCAGCCTCCGCCTACTGCTCTTAAAGTTACCTTGTCTTTAACAGCATTGCCAAGCATTGTTGACAGTGCTTTTATAGTACTTTGAAATCTCTCAAGTGTCTTCACCGATAAGTCCGTAGGATTCCACACATCACTTAAGAACTTTGTTTTTTGTACTACGTTTTCGTGTTTATTCACCCAAACCTTATTATTGTAAGTATTTACTGTAGTTTTTTTTGTCGGCATAGCTCCCTCTTTTTTAATTTAGTTTTAATGATTATGTTCTACAATTCATCATTAGTACCAACTGGAACAGGTTTGGAGCAGCGCCATTCTATATCCATAGGCATCCAGAATCCTAACGTTGCGACTGATATTAGCGAATAACCCAAATTGCTGGATACTGTTACATCATTCATAGCATTGCTAACACAATTATCGGTTTTCACGGTACTGCTTTGAACAAGCCCCCAGGCTATTGAATGCACTGTAGCCGATTCATATTCTGTAGCATGATCGCTTTCTGGAACAGCAACCCGGTAATGATAACAACCTTCAACTGAAAAAATGAGGATTATGCCAAATAGAAAGATTCTTTTTTTCATTTCTATTTACTCCTTTTTTTATAAATGATTTTAATCCAAATATTGGA
>JANQLA010000236.1 GCA_028280855.1 Melioribacteraceae bacterium | reverse complement strand
CTAATTATTTTACCAATCGCATTAATATTTTCAGCTTGTGATCCCCCGGCCAAACAGTCAGGTGGAGAACAGGCTGAACGTGTTGTGCCGGTTGAAGTTATGCAGGTTGCCGCCAAATCGGTAAATCAAACTGTTAACCTAACAAGCGCTTTAAAACCTGTAAACTCAGTTGATATTATTGCTGAAGTTGCAGGTGAAATTATGATGATCAATAAGAATGTAGGGGAGAAAATAAGTACATCAACAATCCTTGCACAGATTGATGATGTTGTTCCTCAAAGTCAATTCGAGCAAGCAAAGTCACAAGTGTTGTCGGCTGAAAATAATTATGAAATTGTTAAGACGAATCTGGAAAGTGATAAAATACTGTTCTCAAACAAAGATATTTCAAAGCTTGCTTACGATAATTCAGTGCTAGCTGTCAAAAGTGCCGAAGCCCAGCATTTATCAGCTCTTGCAGGACTAAGCGTCGCTAAGAAAACTTACGAAGATACGAAGGTGAAATCGCCGATCAATGGTTTAGTAGCGAGAAAATACATTGAGCTTGGAAGCATGGCTGCTTTAGGCGCACCCCTATTTAGAGTTGTCAACATATCCGAACTTAAAGCCGAAGTATCGGTTCCTCAAGAATATGTTAATCGAATTAAAGCAGGCGGGAAGGCGATAGTTACTATCACTGCGGTTGGAAGAGAAAAATTTGAAGGAAATATTAAAAGAATCTCTCCTCAAGCCGATGAAGTTACCGGTGGCTACACTGTAGAAATTCATATTCGGAATGATGATAATTATAGCATTAAAGCAGGTATGACTGCAAGCATAGAACTTGTTCTAAACAGCCTTGAAAATCAAGTTGTTGTTCCGGAATATTCAATTTTGACAAAAGATCAAAAATCATATGTCTACAAAGTCAATAGCGACAGGGCTAGAATGACGGAGGTGGAAATAGGCGAGACTCTTGGCGGACAAACTGTTGTAATTTCAGGATTAACCGAAGGTGATAAAATTGTAATAGTAGGAATGAAAAATCTTGGTGTAAACACAAAAGTTTCCATTGATAAATCGCTTTAAAACTTTGTGTATTTGATATCCTGTTTACACCTTCGGCTGGCAGGTCTGTGATAAAAAGAATATGTGCTGTACAAAGCGCATGAAACAATGAGGGAATGAAATGAACATTGCAAAATTTTCTGTAAGAAATTCGGTATTGGTAAATCTATTGATGATTGGCTTATTCTTATTTGGCTGGATATCGTTAAACAGGATGCCAACCGAGCTCAACGAACCTGTATCCTTTAACTGGGTTTTTGTAACGGTCCCATATCCGGGTGCATCACCAAAAGAGTGCGAAGCATTACTTGTAGACCCGATGGAAGATGAGCTCCAGGACATTGAAAACGTTGACGAAATACAATCAACTTCAGGCGAAGGGTTCGGATTTGTATTCCTAAAATTCGAAGACCTATCCGAGACCGAATTCCAGCAAAGGTACAACGAAGTAAAGACAGAGATCGATAAAGTTGAGTTTCCGGATGAAGCGGAAGATCCGGTAATCGACGATTTTAGCAGCAGCGACTTTCTTCCTTTGATTAATATTAACATGGCTTTTTCGGTGCCGGAGGAAACAGCAGCACAAATTGCTGATGATCTCGAAGAAGACTTTAAAGAAATTATAGGAGTTGCGAAAGTACAGGTGTCAGGTTTAGGCGAGCGCGAAATATGGGTAGAAGCCGACCCCGTAAAAATGAATTCCTATGGTATTACGTTCGACGACATCGTGTTTGCATTAAAAGCACGTAACCTAAATGTTCCAGGCGGAAACATAACTTTTGGTAAAACCGAATATTTGATTCGTTCCCTGGGGGAATATCAAAGCGTTGGTGAGATAGCAAACACAATTATCCGTGTTAACGGGAATGGTAATTTTGTCCGTATAAAAGACGTTGCAAGGGTTAACGATACCCGTGAAGAATTAACAATACTTTCGCGAATGAACGGTGAGCAATCAATTTCCTTTTCATTATCTAAGAAGGCAGAAGCAAATTCAAACGACGTTATTGATGAAATAAAAAGTTTGGTTGAAGAATACCGCGCAAAAGTTCCCGATGGAATTGAATTTAGTTGGGCTAATGATAACTCACTTTATATCAATCGTATTATTTCGATTCTTAGAAATAATGCTCTTACCGGAATGATACTCATTTTGCTGATTCTTTTCTTTTTTCTTGGCAGATCAAACGCGCTTCTTGCTTCGTTGGGTATTCCCATATCGTTTTTTATTTCGTTTATCCTAATGGACTGGGCAGGTTATACGTTAAACGGAAGTACATTATTCGCTCTTGTTATGGTACTGGGTATTATAGTAGATGATGCGATAATTGTGATAGAGAACTGTCACCGCTACCGTTTGATGGGTTACAATTCTTACGATTCTGCAGTAATGGGAACACAGGAAGTAGTAAAACCAATACTATCATCTATATTAACAAATATAGCGGCATTTTTGCCGTTGATTTTATTGCCCGGAGTAATGGGAAAATTTATGCGAATTATTCCCATTGTATTTTCTCTCGCTCTTATCGCATCGATTTTCGAAGCATTTTTCCTTTTACCATCGCATTATGCAGACTGGACAACTAAGTCAAAGGTTTATAAAAAAGGCGAAAAAAAATTCTTTAAAGTATTAAGACGTAAATACGAGAGAGCGCTTACAAAAGTACTGAGAAGAAGATACGTAGTGCTCGGCTGTTTAGTGGTTGTAATGATCATGTCGTTTGGAATAATCCCGCTAGTGGGTGTAAACTTATTTGGCGAAGATGACTTTGATCAAATCAGGGTTCTTGCGCAAATGCCGGAAGGTACAAGCCTCGAAGAAACCAACCGCATAATGCAAAAGTATGAAGAAGAAGCAAAAAAATTACCTGCAGAAGAACTTGAAGCAATAATTACTAATATAGGCTTATTACAAGGTGATGAAGAATGGCTAACAAAAAAGAACGTTGCCCAAATTTTTGTGCAGCTTAAACCAATTGAAGAAAGAGAAATGGAAACTAATGAACTGCTTGCCCTACTCCGTGAGAACTGCCGGTATATAAGCGGTCCCATCTCTGTTCAGTTTACAAAAACTTCGGGTGGTCCTCCCGTAGGAAAGCCGATATCAATAAAGGTTCAGGGTAAATATCTTGAAGAAATAAAAGCAGCCGCTTTGGAGCTTCAGGATTCCGTACGGGCTATTCACGGCACTTATGACGTTGCCGATAACTTTCCACCCGGGAAAAAGGAAATACGAATTAAGGTTGATGAAGATAAAGCGGCAATGTACGGATTTAGTATTCAAAAGGTTGCTATTTATGTTCGTTCGGCTTTCGATGGAATAGAAGCTACTGAGTTCCGTGACGGAGACGAAGAAATTGATGTGGTCGTAAAATATAAGCATGAATATCGTTCTTCAGTGGAAGATGTTCTCAATCTGACTGTTGCAACACCATCAGGTAAGTCGGTTGCGCTGCGCGATATGGTTGAGTTCGAAATTGAGGCGGGCCCAACAGACATTAGACGAATTGACCGCAGACGTACGATAATGGTTACAGGTGAAATTAACGAGGAAGAAAATACAATTGACAAAATAAGTGCAAGGCTTGCAAAAGCATTCCCCGTAATTGAAGCTAAGTATCCCGGGGTTTCATTCAGCTTTGGCGGACAGTTCGAAGAGTTTACAAAAGCGTTCGATAATATAAGTCAACTATTTGCTTTAAGCATAATCCTGATATTTTTAATTCTCGGAACACAGTTTAATTCTTATTCTCAGCCGTTGGTAATTTTAACTACTGTTCCGTTTGCAATTATCGGCGCCATGATTGGATTATTGGTCTCGGGCAATCCCTTTAGTATTGTCGCCATGTTCGGTTTTGTTGCGCTAGCCGGAATTGTGGTTAACGACGCTATTGTTATGATATCATTTGTAAATAATCGTCGAACTAAAGAAGGCATGTCTGTATACCGCTACTGGCGAAGTATAATTGATTCTGGCAGGTTACGGTTGCGTCCGATTATACTCACTTCGTTAACTACGATCTTTGGTTTGATGCCTATGGCATTTGGTATTGGCGGTCAGTCGGAGATTTGGTCGCCTCTGGCAAATGTAATATTGTTCGGATTACTTGTGAGTACAGTGCTTACATTATTTATCATTCCGTCGTTCTTAGCTATATTAGATGACTTAAAGAGAAGCAGGAAGAAGGCAAGGAGATTAATCAGCAATTAGGTTTATAATTTTGCCGACACCACTTTGGGGTGATATACTTTTTATCGGCGATATGTTAAGAAATACTGTCCTAAGTTCATTTATATTTTGTAATTCGAGTAGCGGCTCGTTATTTAACTGCGAGTGTGCATTTACAATAATCGCGGTTATTAAACTGTATGTTTTTACACGCAGCGTGTTAACAGAATGTTTTGCAGGGTGAATATGTACGAAATGTTTTTCGTCTTTACTAAGCCGAACTACCCATTGCGACGTATCAATTAACTCAATAACCCTGTAGCTGTTGCTATTGTTTAGCCATTTGATATACATATTTTTTTCGTCGATGTTGTTTTGCATAATGAATGATTCGACCCGATCTTTAATTGATTGAATCGGCATGAGCCCTGTATAAAGGTCGGTGACTGTATTCCCAGTATTTTTAAAAATATCTGCGAGATAAACTAAAGGATGTTTTTCGCTTTTAATTACAATTTGTATTTCATTCTTTATAAATTCCAAGTGGTGTTTCCAGGGGTTAAATTGTATCATGATAATCTCAAAATGATTCTCGTAATTGTAACAATTAAGCAAGTAACATGTCTGAGAAATTTAAAATAAAAATTAAGAAGGTATTCTTAATAGTAATATTTTCGGTACTTGCCGGCGCTTACTTTGCTTTGGTTGAGACAGTATTTAACGAAAGTACAATTCCCGACGGTTTCTATCAGCACGGACCGTTATTTTCTTTCCTTGCCCAAACGCTCGCGGGATTATTTGGAGGTTTCTTTTTTGCTTCACTTGATATATTTTTTCTTCGGGATCACTTTAGAAAGAAATCTTTCGGTAAAGCAATTTTATTGGAAACGTTGATTTTTGTTCTACTGTTTTTATTTATTACTTTAATTGTCAATATAGCATACCTCTTTGTCTATACCGAACATCATATCTTTTCAAAAGAAGCGCTGGAAAGAATCATAGTTTATTTTAAACATCCGGCGTTCTACCTTAATTTTCTCAACTGGATGATCGTCCTGATAGTTGTATTAATGATGCTCCAAATAAGCGACAAATTCGGAGAAGGCGCTTTTTCAAATTTCTTCCTTGGAAAATATCATAAACCAAAGGAAGAAATGCGGGTTTTTATGTTCCTGGATATAAAGAATTCTACCCGCATCGCCGAACAACTTGGACATACGAAATATTTTAGCCTGTTGGCAGACTTTTTTAGCGATGCTACAGACCCCATAATTTATAATAAAGGCGAAATTTATCAATACGTTGGCGATGAGATTACAATTAACTGGTACCTGACAAAAGGCATTGAAAATACAAGGTGTATAAAATGCTTTTTCGATATCAAAGAGAAAATTGCCGGCCGTGCCGATCATTATTTAAAAGAGTACGGCCTTGTGCCCGACTTTAAAGCGGGGATGCACTTTGGGCTTGTTACTGTTGGTGAAATCGGGATCGTAAAAAAAGATATAGTCTATTCGGGAGATTTACTGAATACAACCTCCCGTATCGTTGAAGAATGCAAAAACCAGCAAAGTGATCTTCTTATTTCAGGAGATTTAAGAGACACATTTGAAGCTGACACTCTTTACAACTTTAATAAACTCGGGCAAATTGAATTGCGAGGCAAAGAGCAGAAACTTGATCTTGTTTCTGTGTCATTGTGATTGAAATAAAAGGTGTCATCTTTTGTAAAGATGACACCTTTATAAACAATTAAATAATCTCTTTTAGCTCGAAATATACTTCATCGAATCCAAGTATGCCTTGAAGCATACCCAACAAACCTGCTCCATCTAATTCTGCATGTAATTTCACTAATCCCACGTTTGGAGCAAGCCATTCGTTAATTACGGTGCTGGATCCGTTGTCGGAATTAATCGTAAGTTCAATTCTAACGCTTTGAAATTCACCGGCGTCGGTGATCAGTTTTTCAACGCCTATGTATTTACCGAATATTGATATAGCTGATGAATCATTATTTTCGTAGTATTCAAAGCCTTTCCATTCCCAAGAGGATGTTGAGTCGAGCGGAAACGGAATTCTTAATGCCGGCTCAGAGTAGAGAATTTTATTTTCCGATGAAATGAAAAGAAATACATCTAAATAGTGTTCGGTTCTTGTTATATGAATACCTTCATCAGTTTTAACGAAACTCTGTACATACTTAAAGTCGTCTGATTCATTCCTAATTGTAAATCCGTTCTCGTTCTGTTCAACACTTGATTTAGTTTCACCGAAATTCGATTCGTAGACAAGTGTCCTTTCAGTATTGAAAGGAAAATATTCGAATCCGAATTTTAGAGGTAATTCATTTTTTAAGCTGCTTTTATCAGATCCGTGTAGTGTTACTAAGCTAAGTATAAATGCAGCGGTAAAGAAAAATCTATTAAATAAATTCACATTGCCTCACTTTAATTAATTTTTGAATCCTGTTAAATTGAGTTGCCGCATAACGAAGTGTTACTAAAATCAAACAACACTTGACCGCTCTCATGTTTATCGACCCAATAATTTCATCTAATTTTTTCCTGCTTTCTTTAAGCCAATTACTGTCAGCTGTGTTCCAAGTTATACTTTGGCTAAATAGCAGCGGAATAAAAAATGTTGTCATAATAACATGGATGATTGAGAAAGAAATAATATTGTTTACCAGTTTGTTCGATCTAAAAATTTTTTCGGAAGTCCGTAGAAAGCGAGATTACTGTTTTTAAACTCTTCATAAGATGTAATTTCTGCACCGAACCAATCCGGTGGTAGAAACAGATTACTTTCCTGAAGCGACTCGAATTCTACTTCTGCAATTACCAATCCCTCCAGATCGCTTTCAAACACATCCAACTCTATAACATGATTCCTGTAAGGGATTTCATACCTTGTTTTAATAACTTTGTTTCCGATAACGTGTTCCCACTCCGTATCGAACTGCCGGGCATCAATTTCCTCTTCACGCTCTCCTCTAATTAAATTTCCTTTACTCTTCCGGGTTTTATAATATTTGTTTCCCTTCTTTCTCAACCTTATTGATTCGTTACTATCCGGAGTTGTTAAATAGCCTTGAAATATTTTATTACCGCTTTCAGGCAATAATTCTTTGGGTAAATTTTTGATAATATATTTTCGTTCTATTTCGGTATCAGGGGTCAAATATTTTTCTCTTCATTTCAGTATGTAAATTCTCATTTCAGTGTTAACTTACTGTAAAAAACACATTAATAATATGTTAATATTTTTTCATGATTTATGGACTTTTGTCTGGAATTTCATCTTTAAGTTCCATCGCTGTTCCAATTTGCTATTGATAGACCCGGAATTATTTACCTGGCGCCTATTTTTTTTAACATTCATTTTACATCAACGTAATAATCAGTTAACAATTCCAATATAACTTCGGACATAATTTTTTTGGACTGAATATGCAAGTCGCCATTCAAATATTATCTGTCCTTGTTACAGTTATACTTATTTTCAGGTTCATAAGATACCTGTCTACTCCTTTGCTAAAGAAAATCGGGTTCTACAAGTATTACTCACCGTTATTCTGCACAATGCCCTTCTTCAACGGCCACCTTGATATTCACCTGGGCACAAGTTGGGATTTTTTCAAATTCAGGAAAATTAATCCCCGCACCATCCTTTTATATCTTGCCGAAGGGCTATACAACTTGAGCATTGCGATAAAAACGGGAAAAGTCGATGGACAGAAAATACTCAGGGGGAATATCTTTTATCTCAAGAGTACGACTTTCGAAAAATTCGGTTTCACATCCCGCAAACTTAACCTTGTTGAATACATTTTGTTTGTTCAAAATTATATTGAGTTGTGCATCCTCAAATCAATTTCAACGGGTAAGTTGAGGCTGGTCAGTTTCAAGAATGTTTCAATAGTTACTTGTAAAGCCTCAGAGCTGCCGAAGTATTCCGAAAAAATATTTGAAACCGTTAATCTGCTTAAAAAAATAGAAAGTAATAATAAGATTTCAGAAGTGAAAAATATAAGTCCGAAATCCGTTAAACAAAATCTAACGGAACTGGCTGTTCAAGATTAGGAGTATTAAAATGACAGAATTTTTCATTGGAAGTTATTTATTGTTATCGGCAATAGTTTCTTCGTTTATTGCTAAGAACAAAAACAGGTGTACAAACAATTGGTTTACTCTTGGAATTGTGTTCGGAATATTAGCCGTTGCAGCAGTGTTGTTTTTTCCTAAACTGGAAAGCAAGGAAGCTATATAAGCTTTATTTTATCTAAGATGTAGCTTTTTCTTCTGCCTATATAGCTTAATAAATTGTAAACTTACCAAGTAAGCAAAAAATCCGAATAACAATCCCTGCGTGAAAGACCCGGAGAAAAATAATATTAGCGCATCAAACCCTACCTCCTGCAAATTTTCAAAAGTCGGGCTGGAAATTATTAATTCAATTTGTTCATTTGATATAGACAATGCCGTTAAAACTTCACCGATTTTAAAATTCAAATAATATAGTGGAACTACTGTTAAAGGATTTGATACAAGAGTAGCTGAGATTGTTAAAAAAATATTGCATTGCAATAGTAATGCTAATGGAATTACGATAATCGTTTGAAAACCCATCGGTATAGCAAGCCCGATAAAAACTCCTAGTCCAATACTTAAAGCAATGCGCCAGGGTTTTGCTTTAAGTCGCAGAACTTTTCCAAGATACTTCTTAATTCCCGTCTTAGTAAACAACTCGCTCAAACTATGAATCTTAAGAGATTCTTCCCCTTGCTTCGGGGTTCTATTTGCACCGGTTTTATTAAATGGTAAACGTAAGTGTAATCCAAAAAAATAATGCGCAATTTTAACACAATTTATTTGAAGTAACAAAAGAAGATTCTATTTTTTGTTTTTATCGTTCTCAACAAATTTCAGTATCAAATCGAATCTAAACGATGATACATTACCGTCATCGTGAACCGCGAAAAAAGCACGAAACGTCCAAGTTTTTACATTGCTTTTTCCGTCTTTAACTTGAAATAACTAAATTCCTTTTTATAAATTACAATTTTAATTTTTCGACAATTATTTGTAGCATATTCTTGAGTAATTAAATTGCTAACCTGATGACAGATAAAAAAGCTCAAATTATATCCTCGTTAAAAAAGCTTAGAAATCTCCCAACTATTCCAAAAGTAATTTTCGAAGTTTCGAACTTACTTAAAGAACAACCTGTAAATAACATTAAATTAGCAGAAACGATAAGTAAGGACCAGGGGCTCACAACAAAGGTGCTCGTTGTTGCCAACTCTCCAATTTACGGATTACAGAGAAAAGTTTCATCGCTCGAATTTGCAATACTTCTTTTGGGAGCGGAAGAAATTACCAACATTGTTACTGCGGTTTCATTAGCCGATACAATAAAGTTTAATGACTCGTCAAATTTTCGTTACATGGACTACTGGAAGCATTCGATGATAGTCGGTTCTGCTGCGCGAGATATAGCACGAAGGCTCTCGATGTCTGAATTAGCAGGTGATGCCTTCCTTGCAGGTATGCTGCATGACCTTGGAATCCAGTTGCTTATTAAGCACTTTCCTAGGGAGTACAGAGCTATTTTGGAGATGGTCGCTAATGAAGGCGTTAGTTTTTTGTCTGCTGAAGAAAGAGTATTGGGCTGTACTCACCAGGAAATAGGAGGTTTCCTTGCGCAGAAGTGGGAATTGCCCGGCAGCCTGTGCAATGTAATGGAGTTTCATCATCGCCCGCAGGATGTCTCGGAAAATCTCTTGCTTGTGTCAATAGTTCATTTGGCAGACAGCATGACGCACGAGTTCAAAGTAGGCGATGTTTATTGGGATTTGAATGCAGAGTTCGAAACAATGGTCTCTGAAATTCTTGGATTCTCCAGCCTGGAAAAACTTGCTGAATTTACCGCTGATTATAAAGTGGTTTTCGAAGACACTGCAGAATCGATTAAATTGTAACTTACAAGCATTTGGAAAAGTTTGTAGGAATAATATCTAATTCCACGACCACTAATCAATTTTTTTAGGTCTATTATTCTCGTCTACAAAAACTAAGTTAGGTTTGTATTCCTTGGCTTCTGTTTCATCGAAGATTCCGTAGCTGGCTATAATTACAAGATCGCCTTTTTGAACATGTCGTGCGGCAGCGCCATTTAAAGTTATATCGCCCTTACCTCCTTCAATTACGTATGTGGCGAAACGAGCGCCGTTATTTATGTTATATACTTCAACCCGTTCAAACAGATGTAAGTCTGCTTCTTTCATTAATTTCGTATCAATAGATATTGAGCCTTCGTAAGATAAATCGGCGTCCGTTACGGTTGCCCTGTGAATTTTTGATTTTAATAAGGTTAGCTGCATTTTTATTTCCTGTTTAGGTTTAGTGCAAAGTTTAAACCGCGTAATACCAAGTTTGGTTTTATTTCATCAAACAAGTTTGTGTTTTCGAAAAGTCTTGAGAATCCCCCTGTCGCAACAATGAGCGGTTTATTATTTGCAAAGGCTTCTTTGGTTATTCTATAGGTAATCTCTTTTATCATTCCAATGCTGCCGAAGAACAAACCCGATTGAATAGATTCGGCAGTTGATCTGCCGACTGCTTCCCGTACCTCCGTAATTTCTATTGAAGGCAGTTTGGAAGTGCCTTTAACCAGTGATTCCATGGAGAGTTTAACACCCGGTATTATTGATCCGCCAAGGTACTCTTTATCTTTTGTTACTGCATCAAAGGTTGTTGCTGTGCCGAAATCTACAATAACTAAATTTTTAGACGGGAAAAGCTCAACACCCGCTACGGCATTAGCTATCCTGTCCGTACCTACTTCTAGCGGGTTTCGGTATTTAATTTTCAGCCCGGTTTTTACACCAGCTTTAAGTACGAACGGGTCAATTTCAAAATACTTTATACATCCGTTTCGCAATGAATGCAAAACATCCGGCACTACTGTGCAAATAGATATTTCATTTATTACTTTCGGATCAATTTGGTTTTCGCGCAATACGCTCTTTAAAAATATCCCTACTTCGTCAGATGAAAATTGCTGGCGCGAAGTTTTTCGGAATTGCAGAACCAGGTTTTTATCGTCAAAAACTCCGCCGTGAATCTGGGTATTGCCAACATCAAGGCATAGTATCATGTAACAGCTCCTTTATCTTTTTCGGTACTTGAAAAAACCAGTTCTTCAAGTTTTTGGGATAAGTCATCAACTGTTTTCACGGCAGCAAGCTTTGCAGAACTGTTAAAAACAGTAAAATATTGTTGAGTGTTTTTTTCAGTGCGATTGTTGAAGTCGTTGTGAACTACAAGATCAGCCGCCGAATCAGCAAACAATTTGCTCACCTTTTTTATGCGGTTTTCTTCTGCTTCTTCGTTGGTAAACTTGAATGCTGCAATCTTAATATCTTTATCACGAGAATAGTCTTTTAGCTTATTTAATAACTTGTCATTCCTTGTGAACTTTAATTGCATATTTTCGCTACTTGATGATAACTTGTTCTGTATAGGCACCGCGTAAGTTTTGTCGTCAAGTATAACTTCTTTTAGACTGTAATCACTTACCGCAGCATTATGAATAACCAAATTGAAATTACTGTTTGCCAGGCAGCTTTTTAACTGTGCATCAAGGCTCTCGTAGTCGGTAAAAGTTGCAGACTCATAATTACCCGCAGGCACAGCGGAGTTTTCGGCATGTAAAAAAGTTACATGGTAATTATTTTTTATGAAGTACTGTGCAATTGCAGCAGCGGTTTTGCCTGTACTTATGTTTGTTATTTCGCGTATGCCGTCTATACTTTCCTTTGTGCCGCCTGCTGTTATTATAATTTTTTTATCTGCTGCTCTTACAGGAAGTTTTTCATAAACCAGTTCGTAAATTTTTTCCGGTTCCAATAATTTTCCGCTGCCATAGTCCCCGCACGCAAGGTAACCTTCGGCTGTCGGTAATATAGTGACTCCCCAGTTTTCCAGCTTGTTCAATGATTCCTGCGTTGCCGGGTGTTCGAACATTGCTGTATTCATTGCAGGCGCAATTAAATATGGTTTGTTCCAATCATGCGCCAGGAAAAGGGAAGTAAGCAGGGTATCGCCAACTCCTTTAGCAAGCTTGTTGATTGTATTTGCGGATGCAGGGCAAACAATCGTTAAATCGGCCCATTTAACAAGATTAATGTGGCTCATCATTTTACCGTGCTCAAATGAGTCGGTATAAACCGGGTGTGCCGTCAAGCCTTCGAGAGTTGCTTTGCCTATAAATTCGAGAGCGGAATCGGATGCAACAACTCTAACCTCGTTGCCGTCCTGTACCAATTTCGATATAAGATAAGCGCTCTTATAAGCGGCTATCGACCCGGTTATTTTTATAAGAATATTATATTTTGACATTATCAATTAACCTCACTTTTCCTAAATACACAGCGCCGAAACGACGGCTCCCGATTTCTTCGATGTAATCTATTTGGAATCCTTGCCCTATCAAACGGCTACTAGTTTCATCGATAGACCGGCTGCTGCTAAGGTGTTCAAAAAAGTTGGGTGCAAGTTTCCTTTCTTCTTTTGTTAGTAGAGCATTTCGCGAACTCATTGCGAGTCCGTCGTCTTCTCGAATCAGGGCACAAGGAATAATTTCCGTATGCATAAAAAACGCCTCTACCATTCCTTTTATCAACAAATACTGCTGATAATCCTTTTCGCCGAAATAAGCTTTGTTGGCATCAGCAATGTTTAACAACTTCATAACAACCGATAGCACACCGTCAAAGTGCCCTGGGCGATGCGCACCGCATAATTTAGCGCTCAGTTCCTTTTCGTGAACAACGTAATTATAATTGTCATTGTACAATTCATTGTAGTCAGGGAAGAGAAGGTAATCTACTCCAATCGATTCAAGCTTTTCCATATCCGCTTTATAAGTTCGCGGATACTTTTCCAAATCCTCTAAATCGTTAAATTGGGTAGGGTTAACAAAAATACTAACTAAAGTCCTATCATTTTCATTTATACTTCTCCTCATCAAAGACAAGTGGCCTTCGTGCAAAGCTCCCATCGTAGGAACAAAGCCCAAAGATTTATTTTGGAATTCTACCGAAGTTCTAAATTCCAGCCATTCT
>JANQLA010000200.1 GCA_028280855.1 Melioribacteraceae bacterium | reverse complement strand
CGTTGCGCGAAAGAGGCTTCGCGGGTTATGTTTACTGTTTACCATTTGGTAAAATTTACTGAGCAGTCGTGGAATACGAGGTTACTAAAAACTATTATTTATCATTTCTTCTAAAGAATGCCTATGGCAGAATCCCACTAACGGGATGAGATTTAAGATTCTCACGTCGCTCGCCTGCCTAGTCGGCAGACGGGCTCCTCAGAATGACAACTCCTTAGTTTTCGGACAGACTCCCACGCTCGACGGGAGAAGTACATTCTTTACAGTATTAGAATTTACATGTGAAGTAATGAATCCAGAGGCAGCTAACGCATAGTTCAGCGGCGGACGGGACTTTCCGATTTATCCCGCCCGCGCACTGAAAGGCCGGGTTATACCTTTGTTATCAAAAAAAACAGCGGGCTGTGAATAGGTGCAACCTGTCCTCGGAGACATTAAAAATTATATTGAATAATACTCTGAGCAGTTGTACTATTCACAAAATCTATATACACAATATTCGGCTTACTTGCATTATTTGAAATAATCTGTTCATACAGAACGCCCGGTAAATTAGAGTTTGCCACTTTCGCCAGATCTTTCACACCTTGACCAGGAGGGCTCGGAGTCAATGTCCATGAGAGTAAAAAGAGATATCCCTTGCCCTGGCCGCCGTAATCATGCCATTTATTCAATTGATCGTTTTTCATTTTATTATAATCCGACGTATTAGAGTATTCGTCATAGACGGTAATATTCGTCCCGGATTGTACAGAGCTGCCGTCCTTGTAGCGAAAGCGCCCGGTTGCCGTATCAATATACTCGCTGTAGTCGAAAACCAGGATTATTTTTCCCCTGACATCTCCGAGTGTAACTTCCGCCAGGTTGACGGATCCCGTCGGGTTTGTATACATGGCGGCGCTGTAATCATTCAGAAGGTCGTTGATTTTTTGCTTGGTAACTGCCGGATCGTGCCCGTTATAATTACGGATATGTGAAAATTTCAGTATAGCTGTTTCCGTTGGATGAGCTTTCAGGAATGCCTGAGCCTGGTCGAGAACGGCTTTCAGGTCCTGTCCATTACAGCCCCATTGGCCGCTGCGGTGATAGGAAACCAGGGTGCTGTAATCATAATCAACCCGTATATCAAAGTAGCGTGAGCCATAGACTAGTTGATCTCCGACCGAGCCGCCCTGAGTTTTAACATAACTGTCTCCAACGATAGGAGGTGCGCAGTGGTGTAACTCCGACATACCTGCGTCATGACTTCCCGGCATCATTATCTGGTCCAGTCTCGTGGAATCGGAAACTCTTTTCATCCAGTTTGCGGTATCGAGGATTGTTGCTGGCGTTACCGTAACCTGGTTTACGGCATTGCCGCCTCTCAAACAGGTGAAGAAGACATCGTTGCCATCCGGGTCGGTCCCTTTGCAATTTACCCGGTTATCCCCGATATTGGAGCAATTTTGTCCGCCGAACCACCAGTTATTACTGGCTCCGGCATGTCCCTGCGCCAGGGCAACATTTAAGAAGGTAAATGTTTTATTTCCTTTTCCAAGAATGCCGCCTGTAAGCGTGAGTACCAGCTTACCGAGAAAAGCGAAATTCAGTTTCCCTGCGGTGTGATTAAAAGTGGTTTGCGATGCAGGGACCTTGTTGTTAAACCAGTCTGCGACGCTGTCCGAACCGTGGCGTCCTACGCTGAAGGTCATGCTGCCGTCGCTTCCGAAGGAGAGTTTTATCCCTGCGTAAATATGGCCGTCCGGATCCTGTCCACTGGTAACAGAAAATTCGTTTACGGTATATGACCCACTGACGATTGAGTACCCCCCGGTTAAAGTCAGATGAACCTCATTATCGTGATATTTCATGTTTGCTCCCTATTTATTTGATTGAATAGTTTTGTTGTAGCTGTTAAAAGCAAAGAAAACGATTCCCATACTTCTATTCACATCCTCAGTTCTCAGATTACGACCACCATATTCCGGTCCTTTCGGAGCACGATTTTATGCCATTTTAGTTCTCCTTTCTGTTTTGTTTGAAAATTAACGATATTGTTTAGCAGCCCGAGGTTCGGAACGATTTCTATCCCGCCTGAACCGGAATGTTTCGCAACTCTTTGTTACGATGGACGATTTTATTTCCCCGGAATACGGATGCTGATTACGTGTTATTGATAAGGTTATTCATTCGCGGAAAAATAACAAGTAATTCCAAATCTTTCTTAACAAGAATGAAAATAAAAATTTATTGATAGACAAACAAGGAAAGATTGATTATTTAATAAACAGGACTAACCGCATAATATTTTTAATATGCATAATATAAAATATTTTATTCTAGCTGATGCTTTAAATAACCTTCCACTTGAGTGAAGGTAATGTTCGGTTTTTGGAACAAGAGGGATATTGTTCCGATTGAGTGTAATGTATTTTCAGATGCTCTGTCCAAAATTCAATGAAAATTTACCATTTGGTGAAATTACATTTGCAGTTCATTGCCTGAGTCGACTTTGTTCGGCAAATATTACTTAAGCTCTTTGCAGACTAACCACAAACGTAAGTCCGTAAGCAAACGCGGCAAGCAAAAATACTGCGAGAAAACCGAGTTCAACGGAAACAATAGTTGCAAGCGGCGCGCTGATAACTGAGAAGCAGCCGTTAATTCCCCATGCCCAGGGTATTTGCTGCTTATTATTGGTGCGGTCAAGTTTTTTAATACCAATAGGGAAGGGGAAACCCATTAGAAATGCGGGCAAACCGATGATCAGAAATGAGATCGCTGCTTTCAATAAAGTATGAAGCTGAATTGTTACATTGAGAAGCGGGGCCAGTATCAACATATACAAGAGCAGCAATGATATAATAGCACCGATAAAAAGAAGAAGTTTATTACGTTCGCCCGAAATGTTATGCGAAACGTAACTGCCTGTACCTGAACAAATTAGCATAAAGCTTATAACCGCGGATGCGGATAAAATCGGGTTTCCGAAATAAAGAATAAATTTTTGAATCAAAACAATTTCAATGAACATGTAACCTGTGCCGAGTCCGGTAAAATATAAAACCGTCCGCCATTTGCTGCCGCCTTTCCATCCCAGTTTGAAAAGTGGCAGAATTATAAGCACAAAAGAAATCACAATAATTTGAGCAAGTGTTAATACAACAACCAGGTAGCCAAGCTCAAAGAAGGGAATTGAGCGTGAGCCGAAAAATTCTTTTATGTCGGCCAAATTTTTCCATTTTAAAAACTGTGAGAAGTAAGGCTTGTTATCGGTCGTGGCTGAGACGCGGAAGGTATACTCCTCTATAAATTTTTCACTGCCTTCCGACTTCAAAGTATCAATATAAGTAAAGAATTCATCATCCTGCAGCAGGTTGTATTTTGTGCGTTCAGCCGAAGTGATGCCCGGAAGAATTACGGGATCGAAGCTCAATTCGTTGCTAAACTTTTTTGTTGCCGTTATGTCAATGCTATCTAGTTTTGTTTTCTTTACCAGGTATGTAATTGTACTCCAGCTTCTTATTGAAATAATATGTTCGCCAGGTTCATTAATACCTTTGCGTTCCAACGCTTTTGTAATAGTTGCAAGTATTCGCAGCGGGTTCCGGTATGGGTAATCCAGCCAGCTTGTTACCGAAACGAATCCTTCTTCGGTTAGCCTGTTGAGTATCAATTCAAATGCTTCTACTGTTAGCAGGTATTCTTCGCTGATAGCCTGTGTTCCTGAAGTACCTCCGAATGCGCCGAGCATAGGCAGCTTAATAATATCGTATGTTCCGGAATCTGCCTGTAAAAATGTTCGCGGTGACAATTCAACAAGCTCCACATATTTGGAATAGTAGATTGAATCTGTATCACCTGCCAGTTCATTAAGCAGAAGCGAATTTAATACAGGATTCTGTTCAACTGCGGTTATGTTTTGTGCATTATTTCTTTTTGCTTGTATCACGTCTTCGCCGGTTCCGGCATTAAGAATCAAAACTTTTTCCGCATCAGTTAATTTGTAGACTAGCGCTACGGTTGTGTAATCAAGTACGAAGTTCGTATCGGCTGCTGAACTTGATATCACGGGTCCTGCCCAGTTGCCGTTGGTAAAGACCGCTTTACGAACAGGAATGCTGCCGCGGAAGTTCTAACTCAACCCTGGCGCATAACGGAGGGCATCCGATTCAACTACCTGTATAAACCCATGCGGACTGTTCTTTTCAATTATAATTTCGGCATTAGGAAGATTGAGCGTTTTGCTCAAGCTTTTATACTGGGACATCTTCAATTCGTGTGAGGCTGAGGCAGATACAATTATTATAGCGACAAAGATGATCGCGAAAATTGCAGTAATCTTTTTATTGATCCTTTGGAGGAGCGTTATTCCGGCAAGAATAGATAAAACAGAAATAATAAGAGGAGCTTTAGCGGGCTCGAATAGAGACAATATAATTAACGCACCGATACCCCCAAAACCGGAGCCGACCAAGTTTGAGAAATAAAGTTTTCCGATTTGGCTTGAATAGGCAACAAAGATCAACCCGATGGAAATTGCTCCGAAAAAGAAGGGGAGAAACAGGAGAAGGTAAGTAAAGAGCAATTTTAGTATATGCCGGCTATCGGCAAATAGCAGGAATGTATCGAACCTGAAAACTTCGAGCTGCGATAAGGGAACCGACAGGCCAATGAATATACCGGAGAGCAACATTGCTATGGGCAGTATAAATTCTTTTCTATCAACGAACCAATCTTTGAACAACGAGAGAATAGTGCCTGCGGCGCCGAAACCCAACAGGGCAAGTGAGATTATCATAAATGCAAAGTGATGCCATTGTGTAATGGAGAGTAGCTGCATTAAGATAATCTGGAACGCAATTAAAGCGGCGGATATAAGTGCGAGGGATAAGTGAATTTTTTTCGACATAGTTTTTAGCCACTAAGCCTCTAAGGCACGAAGGTTTTATTAAAACAACAAATTACATTCTTACTAATGTATTACAAATTAATAAGTAAAATAGGAACAACTTAATATATTTATTTTCCTTTGCGACTTGGAGTCTTGTATGTTTAAAGAGCAAAATAAATTTGCCACCAAGACGCGAAGACTCAAAGGATTATTTTTGATTAAAATGAAAATTAAAAAGTACTTGAATTCATTGTAAATATAATTTTCGTTTTTTATTTCATATTTCCTTTGCGACTTGGAGTCTTAGTGGCAAGAGAAAATATATAGCCGCCCGGACACCAAGGCATGAAGAGAATTTAATGCAATACAGATTATTATAATCTTTATGGTCTACGCGGATCACAACTATCGGTTAAAGCAGCATTTAGTTTTATTCATTGCCTCGAGTGAACGGTACAAACCTTACCGGCATTACACTTTTTGTTTTGGTTTCTTCGCCATTCTTTTCAACGAGCATTAAGCGCTGTGTAAAGAAAGGCGAGCCGACCGGTATAATCATTTTACCACCGTCTTTAAGCTGCTTGATCAGGGGCGGGGGAATGTACTCCGCAGCTGCAGTTACAACAATTGCATCAAAAGGAGCATGTTCCTGCCAGCCGTAATAGCCGTCGGCATTCTTTACGGAAACATTTTCAAAATCCAAATCTTTTAGTCTTTTTCCGGCTTCATTTTCAAGCTCTTCTATAATCTCTATAGTGTAAACTTCTTTTACAATCTTCGCCAGTATTGCAGCCTGGTAACCGGAACCGGTTCCTATCTCCAAAACTTTATGGTTTTCATCGGGCTTAATTATTTCGGTCATGTATGCAACCATATAAGGCTGCGAGATTGTCTGTCCGTAGCCAATCGGAAGCGGTCTGTCTTCATAAGCGTTGTCAATAAATTTTTCAGGAACAAACTCGTGCCGTTTAACAGCACGGAAAGCATCAAGAACGGATTTATCGTTTATGTTCCTGTTTGCCATCTGATGTTTAACCATTTCGTAACGCGCTTGCTTATATTCATCTTCCTGCGAAAGTAAAACAAGAAACGGTATCAACAGTATTATCATTAGTTTTATCATAATTATCTCTCAAATCCAACAGGCATAACTGTTAGCGGATTTTCATTTTTATTTAACGACAAAACTTTTCTAACCTCGTTATCATTGAAAGCGCCGACCACAACCGTACCAAGTCCCAGCGCTTCGGCTTGTAAAAATAAATTCTGACCTGCATAACCTACTTCCATATGAACATACTTAACTCCTCTTTGTCCGTATTTTCCGGTTGTTCTTTCATATACAGCGGAAAAGATAATTATCGCCGGGGCATCGTCGACCCATTGCTGGCGAAGCGCTGCGTTTGTTAGTTCACTTCGTTTATCGCCGGTTTGAGTGCGCACTAGTTGATGATCCCGGGGGATATACTTATAAACACCGGGATCAAGTCCGTCTACATTTCCTGCAACTAAATACAAGTCCAGAGGATAGAGCGCTCCGGCTGATGGTGCAGCTCTTCGCCCTTCGCTGCTTGTTATTCCCTGAGCCGACCACAGCAATTGCGAAATATGCTGAAGCGTTAGACTCTTGTCTTTAAAACTTCTTTCGGATCTTCTCGCGGCTATGGCTTCTTCAACCGAAACAGTTCCTTTCTTTACGTGCGCAGGTAAATCAATAGTTTGAGAGGACTGAACTTCGACTTCACTTTTTAGATTGGCGATTGTCATAAACCCTGCACCTGCGAAGATTAATATGCCAGGAATTATGGTAAATAATTTTTTGCTAATAGTAAACATGTCTTATGCCGGTTTGTTTTGGATTTTTTCATTCGTAAAAGGTTTCCCGGCTAAGGATTACTGTTTACCATTTGGGAAAAACACCGGGAAATATTAAGCGCTATATTATTATCAATCGAAAATAAAGAGAGATTTTGATAAATGTTAACAAAACCGGTTGCAATAAATTTTACTTCATAGCTTATTTTCACTAAGCTGCATTGATTAACTTGTATTTCATGGAGAGAGTTTCTCTCACAAAAAATCAAGATTCAGAAGAAACCGGTTAATAAGCTACCTATTTTATTGCAGTTCCAAGCGCTACACCACCGACAAATCCGGCTGCCGTTCCCAATGCGACCGCACCAACCTGGGGAAGTCCGAACTTTACACTGGGGGGTTCTCTAAGCAGCGCCAAATACTTTTCATTTATTTCCTGGTACTTAACATACGCAGAATCGTAGCCTTGTTTATAGGCCGCTGATTTTTCTTCTTCGAGCAAAACTACTTTCTTCTGTAAATCTGTAATTTGCGTATTCATCCTGTCAAGATCTTTCAGCTTGTCGCGCTGCTTTTCATAATTCTGTGAATTCTGATGATCAATTAAAAATGTTTCGGCAAAACGAAACGGAACGGAAAAATAGTGCAGCTTAATATTCGGAAAGTTTTCAACCGGTACTTCAATCATTTTCATTGATGTTTTAATTGCGGGAAATGCTTCCATCAGCTCATTTTCTAGGGCGCTCTCAGTGCGAAGCTTTCGAACATTTGCCTGTGCAACTTCACGACTGTTTTCAAGCGAGTCGACTTTTGCGCGCATTTCTTGGGCTTCCCTTTCCATCTCTGAAACTTTGGCTTCATAGACTTGTTTTGTAGAGTCTGCCTTTGCTACTTTAGCAAGCAGCTCCGTGCGCTGCTCTTTAAGCTTTTCGCGTTCTTGTGTTACGCGGAGTATTTCTTCTTTATCCTGGTACTTAACCGTAATGTATGTTAAGGTAATCATTAGCAGTACAATCAATACACCGCCGAAAATAGCTAATTTCTTAAGCATCGTATACCTCCAATGTTGTATCGGTAACATCTTTAAAGCCGAGAGCCATTCCAACCGGGTTAATCAAATCTTGCTTTCCCTGCACCAACTTATAGTCTATTTTATACCCGTTCTGCACTGGATTTTCCAGTCGAACATATGTTTGGGCGTTTCGCTCAAGTTCATCGATTAAGGCTCCAACTAAGCTGCCGGCCTGAATAGCCAGTTTGTTGCGCTGCTCGGCATTGTAATTAAACAATTCATCCTTTTGCTGTTGGGTAAGTTCCTTCTCTTGTGCAGGCACGGTTTCCTCCCGGTTAGATTTAATTTTGATTTATTTGTTGATTCATGTTGGTCTCTATCTAAAAAGGTAATGGTAAAGTCCCGTTAGTTTCATCATCAGCAACCACCGGGTAAAATTACTATGTTATTACTCTCTTAGTTAAGATGCTATTAAATATAACAAGTTTTGAATAAAAGTATCCTTAAATTTTTGATTTCTCTGCAAGCCTTTAACTCATGGTGCATAAGCGGTTAACTTGTGCATCCAACAAAAGCTTATCTTGCACACAGCAATAAGCTTATGGACCATGGAATCAGGGATTATAACTAATGAGATGTTAAATAGGGCTTGCTGAAAATCTCATATCGGCTTTTGGTTAAATGTCATTAAAGCTTTCAAAATTATATACATGTAGCTACACTTTTATCAGCAATTAT
>JANQLA010000124.1 GCA_028280855.1 Melioribacteraceae bacterium | reverse complement strand
TAAGCCCCGAGTTTATTGAACTGCTATAACTGGCGCTTCGTCCCAGCTCTTCCTGTTGGAAATTATTTTTCCAATTATAAGAGACCCGATAACCGAAATTAATTTTAAAGAACCTGTTTAAATCAAAAAGCGAAGGTAGCGACGGTGAAGTCTTTAATGAGAACGATTGCCTGTAATCATTATCCCGCCCAAAGAAATTTCCAGCAAGGATGTCGCCCCAAATCTCGGATTCAGGCCGTGCAACATCACCAATAGTAAGTAAATGAGCAAGACTCGAATTAATGCTTACATCATAGTCAAAACCAAGATTAAGGAATCCACCTTCCGTTAAAGTCCATCCGATCTTTGCGCCCCGGCTCGCCGTAAAATCTCTTTGAATATCCGGTTCTCTTCCGATAGTTCTAGACTGGGTGAAATTCCAATTTCGTTTTGCGCTTAGATTAGTGCTAAAACTTTGCGGAGTATAGTAAAATTTCACATTCCTGTAGTCCTCAAATAATTTTAGGACCTCGCCCAGAAATGGAATATCGGCAGGATAGAAAAAATTATCCTTACCAAGGTTTAAGCTATAGTCAGCTTTTGCATCCCAAATCCAGGATTTTTGTTTCGCTACCGTTGGATTTCGCGAAAACGCTTTACTATAGTTAAATCCAAAAGTAAGGTTGTTGAATGTGTCGTCAATATACCAGGCGTCTGTAGGTATTCTCAATTTAATATTGGATATCGACCAACTATCTTTGACACTTACCGTCTCGGTTTCCTGACGCAAACTATCCGGATTATTTGATGCTTTGGCTGCTTCGTCAACAAGTACATCGGTCCCTGGCTTATAAAGCGGTTTCTTAAACGACTCGGAATGAGAGTAATTAACAGTAAGATTACTGCCTTCCATATTGAACGGAATAAGTTTGATCACATCCAACTTTGCATTTGCGCTCCAGCTCCTGTTATCAACGCGGCTGCCGAACCTGTCATTCAATTTATGAAAATATGGGTCGGTCTGACGTGCATTGAAGCTTACAGTAAGCAAGTCTGCAAGCTTTAGCGAAGTTGATACACTATAAGCCCAGCCAGGAGTATCGTCGGCGCCAAGTACACGCAGTTCGTTAACCCAGAATTCACCGCTTAATAAACGTGAATCCGGCGCTAAGGTATCACCAGGATTTTCAATCCCGATTGTAAAATAAGTGATTCTCGTTAGTGTCGGATTTCCCTTTATTCCGTAAAAATGCCCCGGTTTTCCAACAACCGGATCCTGGAATACTGTTGCAAGTGTATCTATCTGCCTTTTTTCTTTAATAGCAGTTAAGGCGCTAAATTCAATACTGATCTCATCCCAGCCGTCTGAACCCGGCTGCTTGTTGTATTTTAACGGCTGCCTGTATTCGTAAAAGTTATTATTGTCCGATCCGAACCTGAAATATACATTGGTCAACGGATTACCCGATGAATCCAGTTCACTAATATTATCAATACTTGTTTCGAAGTTTTGATCCCCGCGAACGAAGAGTTTCATTTCGCTGTAATCAAATACATCAAGAGGTCTGAACAGATTTTTAATAATTTCGCGTGATTTTCCATCTTCCAAATCATCTACAATTACTCTTAGCGACTGCTCATTCTTGAATATCTCTTCGTCCGGGTTGCTTCTATCTCGTTCTCTTCGAACTCCCGGAGGTTGGATATACCCAGGGTCCTCTTCAACACTAATAGTAGTAATTGTGAGCACCGAGTCTTCGGGAGGAACGCCTTCCTGTTCAGTGTTTCTGCGCCATTGGTTTCCAACAAAATTGAAATCCGCCATCCTGATTAGCAGGTCTTCATTCATCCCCTCAACCCAAAACCTTATGTATTCAATTATCTCAAAACTAGGCGAGCCTATATTATCAACAAAATCGTTTAACGGTACTTTAAATTGATACCAGCCAGAGCCTTGTCTATCACCGATAAAAGGATTCACCAGCTTATTTGTGTCTAACGGAATTTTATATCTAAAATAACTGTTAAGTCTATCAAGTGTAAAGTTTCTATTTAAATCTTCAGAATCCGGGAAACGGCCTATGTCGGTTAACCTTGCGTTGCCTTCGGTACCATTTATATTTAGGTAGTCATCGGGAAAAAGAGAACCCTGTACAATGCTGAAATCGTCGCCTGCTTTATCATTTCCCTCTCTTGTTCCTTCTTCGCCATTAGGGAAGTTTGCCAGGAAATCGATTCCTCGATCCTGGTCATCACTCTCAAAATTGTCGTTCAAACTATTTTCACCATCTTCATGATTCAGCCTCCCGTCGGGAATTACGTCTTCACTTATTTTACCAATATCAATAAAAATCTTGGCTCCCTCGGGGACAGTTACAAAATCGTCCCTGCCGTCGCTGGTAACACTTCTGTCTAGCTTCAACCAAAATTCGATAAATTCAATATTCTCTTCAACAAGATTGCTGGCAGTTGAAGAAAGTATTTTCATCATACCGCCCCAGTTTTCAGCAGGGTTTTCATCCGTAGTTGGCTCGGTGTTATACATTCCGGGCATACCGGGCCTATATCCGAAGTTCAGTACCGTAACCTGCTGATCCGCCCTTGCAGCGCTGCGTTCTGGCCAAATATTATTTACATTTACATCGGATGGTAGTATGTTATACCAAAATGCCTTTGCTTTCTTTTGAAGAATTTCGGACGGTTTAAGTTCATAGTCAACCGTGAAGGGAGGACTTAAATCTTTCCAGCTCGTGTAGCTTACTCCAATCGGAATCGTGCGTTTTGATCCTTCAAAATCGTCTATGTAGGCGATGCTTTCGTTGTTGTCGCTGGAAATTGTACTTTTCTTTGTATTTGGGTCCGGACTCATATACGCAAATTCACCTTTTAAGGACAACGAAGAATTTGCACGTGTTGAAATTATATTATCTAAGGCCTTTGTTACGAAAGGCATATCTATTTCGGTCGAAAAATCAATGCCGTAAATTGTGTTATTTAATGGCTCCTCGCCTATTCTAACTTTATCGCTTAACGTCTTTTGATTCAAATTCAGCATTGAGAAACCGAGCTTTGTTTTTTTATCGAACTCGTAGAGCCCGCGCAATCCCAGGAGTGTTTTCGATGCCAGTGAGAAAAGATCATTTTGTTCATATGTTATTTTAAGGTCTGCCCCCGGAACCAAAGCTGCATCGTTTCTTATTGTAACCTGCCCGATGTTATAATCAACAACGTAGTCGGAGCCTTCATTAAGTTCGCGACCGTTAAGCTGAACCCGAACCGAATTTTCTACTACGTTAAATCCAATGTTGAAAGTAGAAGTGACCGAGGCCGAGTATTTGCCAACGATGTCGAATTTATTTTTATCGTTGTTACGGGCAGCAGCAGATTTTAAAGTATCATAAATTTGATCGAATTCAAGTCCGGCATTTTTTAGAACCTGCGGCATATTATCACCAAACGGTTCCAATACCGGGAAGATTATCTCTCCTGTTCCCGGAATAATTGTACGGTTAACAAGAAAGTCAAACGCACCGTCGGGCTGGGGCGCTTTTGAAGCATTGAACTTATCGAACCCAAACTGCCTGAGCAAGTTAAATCCTTCAAAATCATTTCGCGGCTCTTGCCCTTCAACACGAAAGTTGATGTCAAGCTCAAATCCTTCTTCCCTAACATCGCGTCCGCCAATGTAATAAATATTCCTAAGCTGAAGCTTCCATGCTTTTTTAAATGATGGAATCAGGTTATCCGGCTTCAGTAATTTCAAAACAATGTAACCTGAATCAGGCATGTTTTTGATAAAATCACCATATATCTCACCAATCTCAGTTCTATAAGCTACACCAATAACCTCGTCTTTTTGAATTTGAGTTTTAAAGCTAATGAAACCGGCATAATCGTTTAGAATATAGTCTATATCTCTTGTGAGCGGGACTAGTCTTATACCACTTATTTGAGATCCAGGAATGTCATCTAAATCTTCTCTTCTAAGTGAGTCATGAATTACTTCACCTGCTTCCAGGTCAATATAAAGATTGGCAAAACGTTCGGTGCCAAGATCAAGATTTGTCTTAACACTCTTCCAAACTTCAATATCGACTATTCTACCGTTAATTATATCAGGGTTGCCTGGAATATTTTGGGATCTAAAGATAGGATGAAACCTGGCCGTATCAGCATAAACACTATCAACAAAATAGTGGTTCTCAGAATATTCAAACGCCTTGACATTGAACTCCTGTTTCTCCGACCCGCCTGTTAAGTTAACTTCGGTAACTTCGCCTTTCTTTTGTGAAGCAAGTGCCGTTAACGAAAAAGGTCCGAACTGGAATTGTGATTTAACACCGAATAAAGCCTCGCTGCCGCCTACAAGCGGTGAAGTTTGAAGAGATACGTTTCCGGCTTCAACTTTTTTTACGATTTCGTCATCATAACCGTCGTAAGTAATTTTTAGCTGGTTTTCGTATTCGAAAGTTCGTTCGGTATTCCAATCTGCGTTTATTTTAAGCTTATCTCCAATAGTTCCGTTAACGCTTATTTGCACCTGTTGACTGAAGTCCGGTTCATTTCTGGTATTGCCCAGCCGGGATGCGGTTAAACCTTCGGTTGATTCATTTCGCCAGGCGCCGTGTATATCAACAGAGCCATTGATTCTTAACTTGATAATATTGGGTCCGAAAATGCTGAGAAAACCGGCGCTGGGCAGAGGAATTTCTATATTAGTGATATCGGATAATAACTGTCCAAGTTCGTTTTGGTCTTGAAGCAATTCATATTTGTACCCGATGTCTTCCCACAGTTCCCTGTTCATCGCTTCTACCTTAAGATTCACATATTCATCAAGCGGGAGTTTTAGGTAAATTTTATCAACGTTATTCGCAATTTTTTCTTTTATATAAACATACTCACCGGTGGAATCGAGTTCGACGGTTCGTGTATAATTGCCCGGATTTGGTTGTGCAAAAAACGAAGATTGTTTCTTCGGTCTTATTTCAACATACTCATTTTCTTCACGTTGAAATCGAAAATGTTTGAGTCTTGCAGTACTATCAATTTTTAAAGAATCAATATTATTTAGTGAATCAAGCAATAGCGAATCAAGTCTGAGCGAATCTAATCTCAATGAGTCAAGGCTTAGGGAATCCAGCTTAGAAAGAGCTAAAGAATCTGCTAACAAACTGTCTGTAGAATCCGATACTATTGTAAAAAAATCGGAAGGCATATCCCGGTGAGGATACATATAAACCGATTCCGATGTATTTAGACCCGGTATCTTAAATCCAAACAGGAAATAAATTATGAAAAGAAATATGAAAAGCTTTGCCAGATATCCCCCCGAAGGGATATAAAAATTATGTTTAGTTCTGTTCTGCAATGTTCTACAAAATTAAAAGCTCAATAATAGTAAAATTTTCTCGATAAGACTCCTTATGTAAATTATACGCTTCCAAAAACTATTTATTAAAAATTCGAAATACAATTACTTTTTAAGGAGTGATGGATTATTCCCTTTTTAGATGATATCATTAAGATTTGTCTTTGCATCCAGCACATCAACAATTTCGCTATCCTGTACTATAACAGCGCTGAGTTTATTTCCTACGCAAGCGCCGGTGTCAATATAAACAGCTTTCACATCTTCATCCAAAGTTATTTCCTGATGTTTCGTATGCCCAACAATTTGAAGCTTATTTAAATTAAGTAGCGAATCTCTCGTCCAGAGAACTCCCCGGTCGGTAATGTAATCCGCAATAATATAATCGGCAAGCAGTTCCTGATTCGTTAAATAAGCTTTATCCAACAAGACCTTATAATGAGACGAAATGCCGGCATGGGAAATAAAACAATCTGGCAAGTTATAATAAAGCGGCGCTGCTTTAATATGCTCGATATGTTTAAATACGGCCTCGTCGTGCGTTTCATAAGAAGCTAAAGTTGTTTCGCTTCCGTTAAAGACCCATGAGCGGGCAAATACACTTGTTGGATCTTTGAAGAAATGATAGAACATATAGTCATGATTACCAGGAGTAAACTTTATTTTTTCGCTAATCACAAACTCAACCGTTTCAAAACTATGATTGCCCCGATCAACTAGATCGCCCACACAGTAAACAGGAATATCTTTATACTTTTCACGAATAGAATTATACAACTCTACCAGCGTGTAGAAACAGCCGTGTATATCGCCGATTACTGCAACCATAGATTAAATATGATAAGTCTTCTTGGCAAATTCAGTAAGTTCATCCCTAAAATCAGGGTGCGAAATTTCGATAAGCGCCCTGGCACGCTCCTGGATTGTCTTACCCCATAGTTGTGCAACGCCGTATTCGGTAACTACATAATGCACATCGCCCCTGGAAGTAACGACACCTGCCCCGGGTTTAAGCGTCGGCACTATTCGTGTAATGGTATTGTTCTTTGTGGTTGAAGGCAAAGCAATGATCGGCTTTCCGCCTTCCGAATGAGTTGCTCCGCGAATAAAATCGACCTGTCCGCCAATGCCGCTGTAAAATTTGGTTCCGATAGAATCTGCACAAACTTGACCTGTAAGATCAACTTCAAGAGCCGAATTAATTGCTACCATTTTATCGTTCTTAGCAATCGTAAACGGATCATTAATATATTCCTGTGGATGAAATTCAAATATCGGGTTGTTATCCAAAAAGTCGTATGATTTTCTTGTACCGAGCACGAATCCCGCAACAATTTTCCCGGGGTGTAAAGATTTCCGCTCACCGTTGATTATGCCTTCTTCAACTAGTTCAATCATCCCGTCACTAAACATCTCGGTATGAACACCCAGATCAGTTTTCTCCCGTAAATATTTCATCACCGAATCAGGTATTGCACCTATACCCATTTGCAAAGTAGAGCCGTCCTCTATAAGACCTGCAACATTCCTTCCAATATCGTCGTAAACCTGCAATACTTCCGGTTTAGCGTTTGGATCAACTTGGGGAAGCTCCATAAGAGCTTCGTCATGTTCAACTATATAATCGATTTTATTAATATGAATAAAACTGTTACCCAATCCGCGCGGCATTTCTTTGTTTACCTGAGCAATAACCAATTTTGCTTTTTCAGCCGGTGTTTTGATATTACCGACGTCAATACCGTAGGAACAGAAGCCGTGCTCATCGGGCGGCGATACATTTATGAAAGCAATGTCCGCCTGCAAAATGCCTCGCTTAAAAAGCAAGGTTACCTCGGAAAGGAATATCGGCACAAACTCGGCGCGTCCTTCATTTACAGCTTTGCGAGCATTTCCACCAATAAAGAACGCAATATGCTTGAAATGTTTTTCCATACCCGGCTCCAGGTACGGTAGGCTGCCGACAACCAAAATATGATATATTAAAACATCTCTAAGTTCTTCTTTTCTGCGAACCATAGCTCTTATCAATTCCATAGGCGCCGCACAACCGGGCTGAATAACTATTTTATCGCCTGATTTTATAGCTTTAACTGCATCATCGGAAGAAATTAATTTCGAGTTATATTTATTTAGCCAGCTTGCTCCTTTTGCCCTAACTTCGGTTACCTGTTCCATCATTCTTTCCAAATCAATTAGTTAGTTGAAAATACATGTAGTCTTCTAAATTCAAGATTAAAAGTTTCCGCAATTACTTCGTTTGAGCAGAAACCGTTGTATGTACATACTCCCTTCGATAGCCCTGCATCTCCCATAACAGCATTGGAAAAACCATTGTCGGCTATATTCAAAATATAATCAATTGATGCATTTGTTAATCCGTAAGATGCAGTACGCGGAACTAGCGAAGGTATATTCGGTACGCAAAAATGAATTACATTATGCTCTATAAAAGTAGGTTCCGATATTGTAGTCGGCCTGCTTGTTTCAATACAGCCACCTTGATCAATAGAAACATCCACCACCACTGCGCCGCTCTTCATTGATTTGATCATATCCTCTGATACAATATGCGGAGATTTGCCGGTTTTTATTTGGATTGCACCAACGAACAAATCGGCATACCTAACGCCCCTTGCAATCGTATATGGGTTTGCTACAACTGTAGTAATCGATTTAGAGAGCAGGTTTTCAATTCGTCGTAATCTTCTGAGGTCATTATCTAGTACTATAACATGAGCTCCAACTCCAAGAGCGGCACGCGCTGCGTTTAACCCTACAACACCGGCACCAAGTATAACAACAGCTGCAGGGGCAACACCCGTTATTCCACCAAGCAGTACTCCCCTGCTTACCTCAGAGCCGCTGCCTAGGGCTCTTGCACCCATTTGTACAGCCAATTGCCCGGCTATCTCACTCATTGATTGCAGTACTGGCAACTCGTCATTCTTCTCAATCAACTCGTAAGTAACAGCAGTAATTTTTTTATCGAGCAATCTTTGAACAATGTTCTTTTTACTTACTGCTAAATGAAGAAACGAAAAAATAATTTGATTTTCCTGAAGATATTCCGATTCTTCCTCCGACAACGGGGCAATTTTTACAATTATTTCGGAGCGTTGAAAAACTTCTTCGGGTGTATAAACTATTGTTGCGCCAACTTTAATGTAATGTTCGTCCGTAAAATGACTACCCACACCCGCACCTGTTTCAATAAAAACTGTATGACCGGATTTTACAAGTAAATCAACGCCTGCGGGAGCTAATGCCACTCTTTTTTCTTCAATAAATGTTTCTTTCGGTATGCCGATTCGCATATTTATTCTCACAATTTAACTTGGTTAAAAATACTTATTAATCTTAATAAACTCAATCAGTTCAATTATAAGTTGACAGGGGTTATTGGTTTTTTACCCATTAAAATCTGAATTACATTTTTAGCAGCGAGTTCTGCCATAGCCGACCTAGTTTCGGTGGTTCCGCTTCCAATGTGCGGAAGAAGAACCGTGTTTTGGAGTTTCAGTAATTGTTTATTTACTTTTGGTTCATTTACATATACATCGAATCCAGCACCGAATATCCGCTTCTTCTTTAACATTCCTATTAAACATTTCTCATCAACAATCTCGCCTCTTGCCGTATTAACCAGAATTGAGTCTGGTTTAAGAAGCGAAAGTTTATCGGCATCCAGCAAATTATTCGTTTTACTATTAAGAGGGACATGAAGAGACACTATGTCGGATTTCTTCAGGAGTGTTGAAAGACCTGCCTTCACAGCACCGGTTGATTTTTCAAAATCCGGTTTACGCGATGTTGAGCAATAAATTATATTTATTCCGAATGCAACAGCTCTTTCTGCTACGGCCCGGCCGATTCTACCTGCACCGACTATTCCAAGGGTTTTGCCCTTTAATTCAATTCCAAGCAGCAACTCGGGCTTCCATCCGGTAAAGAAGCCGCTGCGCAAATACTTATCACCTTCTACAACTCTTCTCGCTACTGCAAGCATTAGAGCAAACGTTAAATCAGCAGTAGAGTCTGTAAGAATGTCCGGCGTGTTTGTTACTATGATACCTCTTGCAGATGCGTTTTCGATATCAATATTATTATAGCCAACGGCATAATTAGCAATAACTTTGCACGAGCTTAGCGAATTTAATACTACCGAATCAACACTATCTGTAAGCAGCGAGATTATTCCGTCGGCGTCTCGTGCAAGTTTAATTAGATCACGTTTCCGTATCGGTTTGTCCGAGTCATAAACAGTTACTTCAATACCTTCTTTTGTAAGCAGTTCGTATGCAATAGAAGGAATACTGCGTGTAATAAATACTTTCACTCAGGGTTACCCAAATAACAATCGAACAATAAATACTGCACCCAGAATACCTGCAAAATCAGCGAGCAAACCTGCAGCAAGTGCATGTCGAGTTTTACGGATATTCACCGAACCAAAATATACCGCCAGCACATAAAATGTTGTTTCGGTACTCCCGAAAAACGTAGACGCTAAAATACCTATGAATGTGTCGGTGCCGTGCGTTGCCATTATCTCGGTCATTACGCCTGTAGAACCGCTTCCGGATAATGGTCTTATTAACGCCATTGGAATCACTTCAGGCGGCATACCGATTAGGCTTGCCGGATAGGCTAGTAAGTATTCGAGTTGCCCCATTACACCGCCTGCTCTGAAAATTCCAATTGCCACCAGCATACCTACAAGGTAAGGAATAATTTTAACAGCAATATTAAATCCTTCTTTAGCGCCCTCTACAAATACCTCGTAAACTTTTACCTTTTTTATAAACCCGTAAAGAACGAAGGTAAAAATTATAAAAGGAATTGCAAGCGTTGAAATTGCTGTGATTATGTTTTTGAATATGTCAGCGTCAACATCGCTAAATGTCGTAAACACATAGGAGAGCACCCCAGTAACAGCTAGCAAAATCATACCAACCACTATGCTTAACGCAATTATAAAATTTCGCTTGCTCGATTTTACCCAATCAATAAAATTGATATTCGGATCGGTAAATTTTTCGAAAACCTTTGCCGATGTAATGCCTACGGTAGTAGCACATAAAGCACCGAAAATAGATGTGCCGATAATTATTGTGGGACTGGAACTTCCCATTGCAGCGCGAATTGCAATTGCCGTAGCAGGAATAAGTGTAAGACCCGCTGTGTTAACTGCTAAGAATGTGCACATTGCATTTGTCGCAGTACCTTTTTTCTCGTTTAGTTCATCAAGTTCTTCCATGGCTTTTAGGCCGAAAGGTGTTGCGGCGTTGCCAAGTCCCAGCATATTGGCAGAGATGTTCATTATCATTGAACCCATCGCCGGGTGATCATACGGAACGTCGGGAAATAAGAACCTCGTAATTGGTCGAACCATCTTTG
>JANQLA010000120.1 GCA_028280855.1 Melioribacteraceae bacterium | reverse complement strand
ACCGAGGTTTTCACCGAATCTTTTCATGGCATTAATTTTTTCCTGATCGGCGGTTGCGCTCAACGCACCAATTTCGCAACAAGAAGAAAGAAGAGATGCTGTTTTATCACCAATAATCCTGAAATAAGTTTCTTCGTCATTGTCTAACTTTTTTGTTTTACTTATCTGAAGCAGCTCGCCTTCGGACATTCGTTTTACCGTATTGGTAATTGTTTTAAGAAATTCGAAGTCTCCGTTATCAACGGCGATCATCAATCCGCGTGAAAGAAGATAATCTCCCATAAGTACTGCAACTTTATTTTTCCAAACCGCGTTTATTGACGGCAGCCCCCTTCGTTTCTCCGCGCTGTCAACTACGTCGTCATGAACAAGTGTTGCTGTATGTAAAAACTCTACAAGAGTTGCGCCGCGGTAGCTGCTTTCGGTAATACCGCCAGAGATCTGAGCAGACATCAACACAAGGAGAGGACGAATTTTTTTTCCTTTTTGTTTAAGAATATATTTTGCTACAAGATCAACCAGCGCTACATTTGATTTTAGCTGTTCCTTAAATACCTTTTCAAATTCCTGGAGTTCTTTTGAAATGGGCTTTTGAATTTCGGATAGGTTTAACTTAGTCAACTCGCTTCGAGAATATTTTTGAGACAAATATACTCAATTCATATAGCAGAACCAATGGTATTGCAAGAAGCACCTGCGCCAGGGGATCCGTACCAGGCGTTAACAATGCTGCAAAAACAAGTATCGTTATAATAGAATGCCGACGAAACTTGCGCATAATTTGCGGAGTTAATATGCCAAGCTTCGATAAGAAAAATGATAACATTGGTAGTTCGAAAACCAATGCGGCGCCAAGCATCACGCTTATTATTATCGAAAAGTATTCGGTAATCGCGAAATTGTTTTCAATTTGTTCGGTACCGAATTGTGCTGCAAACTTAAGAGTAAGCGGAAGCATAACATAGTAGGCAAACATGATGCCGGCCAAGAAACAAACAGATGAAAATATTACTATCCATGTTATGTATTTTCTTTCGCTTGATTTGAGCGCCGGTGCAAGGAACTGCCACGCATGATAAAAAAAGTTTGGAATACTGAGAACAAAACCGGTAATCATGGCAATCTGAAGGAATAAAAATAATTGTCCGAATGGTCGAAGGTTCTGCAGGTTCATTTCGGCTTTCCTTGCAGGAACCAAAAGAATTCCCTCTACCAGGTAATCAATAAATATCCATGCTATTATTGTACCTATAACAAGGCCTATAAGAACATAAATTATTCTCCAGCGAAGCTCCTCGAGGTGTTCGAGGAACGTCATTTCAACTTCGCCGGATTCAATTTCTTCTTCCGATGTGTATTCTTCGGAACTCACTAAACGGTCATTGATGGTTCAAGTAATTGCGGGTAAAGCGGAAATTTAGCGCAAAGCTCATTAACTTCTTTTTGAATCGAGCTAAGAACTTCATCATTCTCGTAGTTATCAATCGTCTTACTTATTAACGAGGCGATTATGTCCATTTCACTTTCGAGCATTCCACGCGAAGTAACGGCGGGAGTACCAATCCTTATTCCACTCGTAATAAACGGACTTTTCTTGTCAAACGGAATCATATTTTTATTAACGGTTATACCTGCTTTTTCCAGCGCTTTCTCTGCTTTTTTTCCGCTTAGGTTTTTGTTTGTTAAGTCTACCAACATAAGGTGATTGTCGGTCCCGCCAGAGATAATATTAAAATCATATTCGATTAATTTTTCGGATAACCTTTTTGCATTTTTAACAATTTGCTCTGCATAAGCCTGGAATGAATTCTCTAAAACTTCACCAAACGCTACTGCTTTTGCTAAAATAACATGCATTAATGGTCCGCCCTGTATTCCCGGCATTATCATTCCATCAAACAGTTCAGACATCATCTTAAGTCTATCCCCTTTGAAGGTTTTAATGCCCAAAGGATTTTCACGATCTTCGCCCATGAGTATCATTCCTCCCCTTGGGCCGCGTAGAGTTTTGTGCGTTGTTGATGTAACTACATCACAATATTCAATAGGATTATTTAACAAGCCTTTAGCTATTAGCCCGGCAGGATGCGACATGTCGCAAACCAGGAATGCGCCTACCAAATCGGCAATTTCACGAAACTTGGCATAATCCCACTCACGGGAGTAAGCGCTTGCACCTGCAATAATTAACTTTGGCTTCTCTTTCTTAGCAAGATCTTCAATAATGTTATAATCAAGTAAGTTGGTTTCTTCACTCAACGGGTAGCCAACGGCCTTATAGATTTGTCCTGAAAAATTTACCGGTGATCCGTGTGTAAGATGTCCGCCGTGGTCAAGGCTTAATCCCAAGATAGTATCACCCGGTTTAAGCAGGGCCATATAAACACCCATGTTTGCCTGTGAGCCGCTGTGCGGCTGAACATTTGCGTACTCGGCGCCGAATATTTGTTTGATGCGATCACGTGCCAGGTCTTCAGCCATATCAACATATTCGCATCCGCCGTAATATCTTTTTCCAGGATATCCTTCTGCGTATTTATTAGTTAGAACGGACCCTGCGGCAGCTAAAACAGCCATGCTTACAACATTTTCCGAGGCAATTAACTCTAAATTGTTTTGAAGCCTGGAGGTTTCCAGTTTGGCAACTTCATAAGCGCTTGAATCTGTCTTTAAAAGGTCTAGCATTTCACTCTCAACTATTAAATTTAAATTAAAACTCCTACGGAACAGTTACAGTTCTGTTTATCCAACCGTAACATCTACCCTCAATCTTCAGTACAGTACCTGATGTAAGCTTCCTGAAGAAATAATCTTCCTGCTGAGGAACCGAGCTTGAAAGTGCATTAATTCTTTCCCGTGCGGCTGCTGAATTTGGTCCACCGATATTGGCCGCTTTTCGATATGTGTTTACAGCAAGAAGATATACCAGCCTGTCTTCAAATTCAAATCCGCAATCTCTGGCAGCCTGTTCGTATAATTGTGCTTCTAGATATACCGGCAAATCCCATGGTTCTTCACTTGCATTTGAACCTTTTTGCAAGTATGATCGTGAAACAGATAGTTGTTCAAGATTCTTATAGATAAGCGCAAGATTGTAATAATTTTCCCTGTTTTCCGGTTCAAGTTCAATAAGTGTTTTGTAAGCATTTATTGAGTTATCATTTTGATCAAGTCTTGTGTAAACCGTAGCTAACTTCCTCCAGTAGTTTATTACTTCAGGAGACTTTTGCGTGAGGAATACCAATGGCTCTACAGCTCTTTCAAAAAATTGAAACCTGATACACGTCTCGGCATATGCATATGCTTTCCCGGTATCTTCTCTATCTAAATCCCATGACCTTTTGCGGACATCTGCTAATTCTTCGGGATTATCACCAATAATTCGAATAAGTATCTGATTCCATAGATCGTTTTCAGGTTCTAATTCAGCCAGTTCAGAATAAACATCAATAGCTTTTAGTTTATAATCATTTTCGTCACTAATATTTTTTTCGTACAGCTGGCCTAACCTGTTTCTGTAAAATGAGTTTACAGTTTCAAGTTTACCAAACGCTTCAAGGTATGCTGAAATTTTTTCTTCAACAGGAGCATCAGTCCATATTTCTATAATGTATGGTTTTCTGATAATAAAATTTTCAGGGGATTTAACATTTGGAGTTTCTATAGCTTTATCAAACAAGATCAACAATTCATCAGCATACTTTTGTCTTTCTTCGTCGGTGGTAGCAACACTGTCATGCATATGGGTAATAACTTTGTCCATTTTGTCAAAGGGTTTGTACTGCAAGAACTTCTCAACGTATTTGTTTATTACTGGCCAACCTTTCTCATAAGCAAAATTAAAATCCTTTGTTCGGAACGCTTCATAAAACAAGCTAAATGCAATTACGCTGCTGTCTGTTTGAACAGTTTTTGTAGTTGCGCCGATGTTTGTAGCGCCAAACAATAGTAGCAAAAGCAATACCGAAATCATTATGTTTTTCTTGGTTTTCAATTTTATTCTCCAGTTGTGATTATCTATCTTGTCTAATAAACCAGACTTCGCCAAAGTTAATTGTAACATTTGCTTTGAATATGTTCTCTCTAACTAAATTGTTTTCTTTCTTTCCTCTTAAACTGTATTCAAGCCCGATATCAATTGTATTACCTATACCCAAAGGGATACCGATTCCCGCAAAAACAGAATATTGGTCAATACTGGCGCCGTTAATTACATATTGTGATTTTTCATATCCCAAACCAGCGCGAAGCTTTAATAATTCCCAGAATCCAATATTACCTCGCCTAATAGGATTAGAATATTCCAGGCTAAGAACAGTTTTATGCAAATCTTGTAAAGAACTAAATTTGTTGCCGTCGAATGTGTATTCCGACCAAGGCTGATACAAGTAATCAACTAAAATTAAGTATTTTTTATTCCAAGTTAAACCCGCACCAAAACCTAATTTGTAAGGAATACTTGTTTTCACTATACCATTATCCTTAACAACTGTTCCCACAGATGTGCTCGTAGTCAAACTTGTATCTGTAGTTAAATCGGTCAAATAGTTGAAATAAGCAGCTAAACGAAAATTTTCAATCTTATCTGAATTAAAAACCGAGGATAAATCGCTGGAAATTAAACCCAGAGAAGTTCCAACGCCGTGATAACTCCTATTTTGCTGGAACTGGATATTTGCATTCGTTGACTGCTGTTCAAATTCAACATCGGTGTTATAATCTATTTTTCCCGAATAATACTCGTAAGTGGCTCCCAAAATAAAATCAAAGGGTAATTTATAGGATAGACCTAAATAGAATTTTGATATACCTCCCTGCCCTGAGTAATTAAAGGCACTGAACTCATCCTCAATAGGTCCGCAACCGGGACAGGTCGATTGAATTTCATTCACAACAATATCGTAGTTAACATCTGTAACCGGAACAACTCCCAGCGAAGCAACAATTCCGTATTCTTTATCAATGGGAAACCCGATTGAAAAACCACTAAAGCTGTAGTTTGAAAGAAATTTAGAATCGCTGTTATCACTTAAAATTGTTCCGCTGTAATTAGCGCCTACTTCAAAACGTGTTGATTGCAACTTATTCCACCCAGCCGGGTTTATGCTGCTTAGGTTAAACATGTCTTCCGCCGCAAAACCAAGCCCACCAAGACTCATTCTGCGCGCAGAGTGTGAATACTGGTTGTCGCCCAATCCCTGCCTGGTATAAATCGAATTTGATTGTCCTAAAATGGATGCACTAAATTCAATTAATACTATAGCAAGTATTAAAAAATAATTTTTCATTTGATATCGGTATAAATAATTTTTAAATGTGGCTTTAATGCCGTGTCATTTTTTTCGTTATACAAGGCTACCTTTGAGACAGCACGGTCTTCATCACTAAGTCGAATTTGCAGACCTTCGTTTTCCCTTTCATCTGTCCAAAGCTGAATAAACGGTTCAATGTCGCCGCTATAAGCATTTGCATCCCGAGTTAGTCTAAGGCTAAATAGAGTAGAGTCAACTTCGCTAGAATTGTATTCATTCAATAAGCTGAGTAAAAGTGTATCCGAAACAGATGAGCCGAAGACGGAGTTTAAAGAGTCGTACTGTAGTGTTAGCTTTGCATCAATAACCACAGCAGTTTTGGGAATGCTGCTCAGATCAAATTTTATATCAGTTCGAACAGGCAGCCCCCCTTGCAGCAGCGACTGATCATCAACCGAAGGAGGCATTTCACCTTCTACTGCAAAAGCGTCGGCAGTTAGCACAGCCTCAAGTGTATCGGTATCACCGCTTTCAAACCGTACAATAGTTTTTAGTGAAGGCAATTCATTTGCATTAACTATGCTTGATAAAGCATTGAAGCCGATTATTCGCTCTGAATTAAGTACCGGTTTAAGAAGCATTCCGTAGTTAAAAAACTTGTTTGTATCGGCTGAATTTGATAACCATTCGAATGAGGTTTGTTGATCGAAAACAATAGTAATAGAAGAATCAGTGTAGTTGTAACTTGAACCCAAATCCGTATTGCCGAACGTAATATTTTCTAAGCTTTTCCGATCAAAGTTAACTGTGCTCCAATCGTTTGTGATACGGTTTAAACTAAATACGTTGGTAGCATTCATATTACCAAAGCTATAGTCAATTGGTAAATTCAGGTAAGATTCTTCAACCGTCAATTGGTTATTATCAATTGCGTCTTCAACAGAATCAGGGGTTAAGTAAACAAATTTAATTAGCCCGTTCACTGTAAGATTATCTGCATTACCGACTAATGTTCTTTTTGAAGAGCCGTACTGAATTTCGCTTAGGTAGGATTTGGTTTCGATAGCCAGGTTGTTTTCGTTCGAATCGATACTATAAAATTTAGCTATGTCCTGATCCTCTAACAATCCTTGTCCAACAGAGCTAGGATCATCTTCGCAAGAAGTTAGAGTTAATAAGCCAAAGATGATCAAAACAAAAAAATTAATTCTCAATTAAATTCTCCCGGTAGTCACTTATAATAAAATCACAAACATTCGAAAAATTCGAAGCTATAAAGTTGGGTGTTTTATCTGCCTTTTTCAATGAATTAATTGCATCCTTATCATTATTATAATCAATCAATACTGTTTTAACCCCGGCGTTAATTCCGCATAATATATCTGAAGGTTTATCACCCACCATATAGGATTTGCTCAAATCTATGTTTAATTTTTCTGCAGCTTTAACAACCATATATGGTGAAGGTTTCCTGCAAACAACTTTTTCAGGCGCATCAAAATCAGGGTGATAAGGACAATAAAAAAAAGCATCAACGGAAGTAGAATGTTTTTGCAGCTCGGCATTTATTGCGTCGTTTACTGCATCAACAATTTCCGCTGTCAAAAGACCGCGTGTTATCCCCGACTGATTACTAACAACAATTATTTTGAATTTATATTCATTCTTAAGTCGCGCGATTCCTTCTGGTACATTGGGAAAGAGAACAACGTCATTTGGATCGTTGAGGTAGCCGGGATCATAGTTCAGTGTGTTGTCCCTGTCAAAAAATACTGCACTGTTCAGATTCAAGTTAGTTGCTTAATATTTTCTTATAAAGTTCCACGTAATTCTTAGAGGAGTTAAGCCATGTAAAATTCGACTTCATTCCATTCTTCATAATTTTCGACCAGACCTTTTTATCAGCATTGTAAATATTTAAGGCCTTTTTGAGAGCACTAATCAGGTCTTTTGTCTGATAGTTCTTAAACGTAAAGCCGTTACCTGCGCCGGTTTTAGAATTAAAATTCTCTACCGTATCGGCAAGTCCGCCTGTTTCTCTTACAACCGGAACTGTACCGTAAACAAGGCTGTACATCTGGTTTAATCCGCAAGGTTCAAATTTCGAAGGCATCAAAAATATATCGGAACCTGCTTCAATAAGATGTGCTAGCTCATCGTCAAAGCCGATGTAACAGGAAAACTTATCGCGATACTTCATAACGGCGTCTTCAAAAAACTTATGGTACTTCCGTTCTCCCGTTCCTAACAGCACCACATGCACATTGAGCTTCATTATTTCTTTAAATGACTTCTGCAAGAGATCAAAACCTTTGCTGTCGTCAAGCCGCGAAATCATGCCAATAACCGGCACATCTTTTTTATATTCGAAACCAAAGTTTTCAGCCAACGCTTTTTTATTCAATTCTTTATCGGCTAAATTTTTTACCGAGAACTTCTTTGCAATTTTTTTATCTTTTTCAGGGTTCCATATCAATTCATCTATACCATTTACAATTCCCGAAACATCATTTTTTCTTTTCTTCAAAGTATCTTGCAAACCAAAAGCAAATTCTTCGTATTTGCAAATCTCCTTAGCGTAAGTTTCACTCACAGTATTGATATAATCGGCGTATTCAAGACCTGCTTTCAAAAAGTTAAACTTATTTTTATGAAGCAGATTTTTGTCTTTTACTACCGAATCCGGCAAGCCGGTTTTGTTTAGTGTTGATTTGGCAAATGAACCTTGCAAGCTGATATTATGGATCGTAAATAAAGACTTAACGTCCTGAAAGAGTTCGTGATCTTCATACATTGTTTTAAGATACACTGGTATAAGTCCACACTGCCAATCGTTGCAATGAATTACGTCCGGAACCCAACCTAACTTTATAATTAATTCGAACACTGCTTTAGCAAGCAGGATAAATCTTTCATCGTTATCCTTAAATTCTTCGCCGGTAAGCGGATCCGCATATAAGCTATGCCTGCTGCCAAAATACTCTTCATTATCCAAAAAATACAACTGAACTCTTGCTTTGGTACCAACAAGAAAACTTGAACGTAAAGAAAATACAACTTCCTTTTTGCCGATAGTTGTTGTGAGGTCTTTTAATCTTACTACCTCATGAATCTTATACTTACGCTCGTCTATTGCTCCATACTTAGGTACAACTATTCTTATTTGATGACCCATTTCCTGTAGTTTCTGCGGAAGCGCCGAGGAAACATCTGCCAGGCCGCCCGTCTTTACAAATGGAACCACCTCGGAAGTAATAAACAAAATTTTTAATTTTTTGGAAGGAGGCATTTTTTACTTGTCCTTTTATTTTTAGAATCGTAATTTAATAAAATCCTGTCTTTTGAACAAAAAAACCATTTTCTGCTACTGTAATTCCACTAATCTCATTAAGTTTTGGAACACAATAATTTTAAACAACTCCAATGATTACACTTTACAAAAACGCGGCCCAAGTAGTATCGATCAATACAAATGGAATAAATTTCAAAAAAAAATCTACAATGAACGAATTGGATGTTCATGAAAATTGCTCCGTCGTCGTAGAGAATAAAATTATTAAGGACATTGTTTCCCTGGATTCGTTGCCAAAAAAATTTGATAGAAGTATTGATTTGAACGGCAAAGTTTTATTACCCGGACTTATCGACTGCCACACGCATACAGCTTACGCCGGCAGTAGGGCGAGTGAGTTCCGCGAAAAAATTGCCGGGGTAGATTATGAAGATATTGCAAGACGTGGAGGTGGAATAAATGCAACTGTTTCAGCAGTCAGGCAATCGTCACACGATGATTTACTGCACCTTATCCAATCCCGTATAAATTATTTTATTCAGCAAGGCGTAACTACTTTAGAAATCAAATCCGGCTACGGACTTAGTTTTTATGATGAAATTAAATTGCTGCAAGTAATAAGCCAACTAAACTCACAAAATGTTATTGATATTGTTGCAACATTTCTCGGCGCTCATACATTCC
>JANQLA010000080.1 GCA_028280855.1 Melioribacteraceae bacterium | reverse complement strand
CAGAGGCGCCGGGCTTGGAGGCGGTCATGACGAACGTGAACAAACCTTGAACGCCCTATTGGTTGAAATGGACGGCTTTGAACAGAACAGCGGTGTAATTATTATCGCTGCCACCAATCGACCCGACGTTCTCGATCCCGCATTATTGAGACCAGGTCGCTTTGATAGACAAGTTGTTGTGGACAGACCTGATGTAAAAGGAAGGGAAGGAATATTAAAAGTTCACACAAGAAAAATTCCTTTAAACGAAGGAGTAAATTTAAAGACCCTGGCAAAAGGTACACCGGGTTTGGCAGGAGCCGAACTTGCGAACATGGTAAACGAAGCCGCTCTTCTTGCCGCACGAAAGAATAAGAAGAAAGTCGATATGACCGACTTTGAAGAAGCCAAAGACAAAGTTATGATGGGCATGGAACGCAAAAGCATGATTATTAGCGAAGAAGAGAAAAAGATTACAGCTTATCATGAAATTGGTCATGTGCTTGTTGCTAAAATGATACCCGAAGCTGATCCTGTTCATAAAGTAACTATTATACCGCGTGGCAGGGCGCTAGGTGTTACAACTTATTTACCCGTTGATGAAAAGCATACATATTCTAAAGAATACCTTGAAGCTACAATAACTTATGCTATGGGCGGCAGGGCTGCGGAAAAAATTGTATTCGACAGGTTTACAACAGGAGCAGGGAACGATATTGAGCGTTCTACCAACCTTGCGCGCAAAATGGTTTGCGAATGGGGTATGAGCGAAAAGCTCGGACCTTTGGCCTACGGTAAAAACGAAGAGGAAATTTTCCTCGGAAGAGAAATTACAAAACACGCCGATTACAGTGAACAAACTGCACAGGATATCGACGAAGAAATAAAGCTTATCATAACAAGAGCAATGGATCGAGCTCTGCAAATATTAAAAGATAATATGGATTTATTGCATAATCTTTCGCTGGAACTACTGGAACGTGAAATCCTGGATTCCGAAGAGATTGAAAAAATTATGAACGGCGAGGAATTGCCGCCGGTTAAACGCAACGGCAAGGATGAAACGAAAGTCGATGAACCAAAGAAAGAAGACTCAGGCGAAGAAATGCCCGAGCATGTAAAGGACTTGATGGAACAGAAAGAAAAACGAAGCACTGACAAAAAGGCCGATCCAGCGAATGACAGTAAATGATAGCGGTACAATTGATTATAAAACAGAATTACTGCGTAAATCAATTCATCTTTGTTCGTTATCAATAAGCATCATTTATTACTTTGTAACAAAAGAATTGGCGCTTCAAATACTTATTCCACTTACGCTTATCGCTTTACTAATAGATTTGTCAAGGTACTTTTTCCCGGGTTTCGCAAAAATATTTTATTCGTTTTTCGGGTTTATGCTGCGTGAGCATGAAAAGCATAGCGAAAAGAAAAATCTAAACGGCGCTACTTATTTGCTTATAGCAGCAACTATAGTTGTAATTATTTTTCCAAAAGTATTTGTTATTCCGGCTGTTGCGGTTTTAATTGTAGGCGATATTTTTGCTGCGCTAATCGGTAGAAAATACGGGAAACATAAATTTCTTGCTAAAAGCTTGGAAGGCACTGTTGCATTCTTCGTAAGCGGTTCATTTGTTATACTGTTAACTCCTAAAATAGAGGGCAGCTTTCTTGAATACCTGATAGGACTAATTGCTGTTGCAGTTGGGGCAATCGCCGAAAATATTTCGTACGGTTGGGCGGACGATAATCTTTCTATCCCTTTAAGCATATGTTTATGCATGTCGCTTTTATACGCAATTTTATTACCCGAACTGAACCTAGTTTTACCGAATGTACCTGTTTAAGTTGATTGAAACAAGAAAACAAAGTGTTTGTATAAATACGAGATTTTTACAAAAATGGATTCGACAGTGAAGCACATTAAAATAATGTTTACGTTACTTTTCGTATCAATCATAATTGTCTCATGCGGAGGCAACAAACCCCAGGCTGTAGGCAGCGAAGATGAAATAATTGTAATAGCCGATTCTGCCGATTACCTTCGTCTCGAAGCATCGCTTTACGAAACATTCAGTAAAGTTATTTATACTCCGCAGCCGGAAAACCTGTTTAATCTTACGAGAAGACCTTATGAAAATTTGCCCCAGGTTAAAGGAACTAAAAATGTTTTATTGATCGGGGCTCTTGACGGTAAGGGTTTAGCTTCGAAGTACGTTCAAAGTCTGCTTGATTCTACCGTAACTGAAATGGTAAAAGCTAACGAAGAGTTTGTATTCAACAAATATGATCTTTGGGCTAACGGACAGTTAGTAATGATACTCGCCGGTTCAACACTTGACGAACTCGACAAAAAAATACTTACCGAAAAAGATGCATTGCTTCATTACTTTCAAAAAGCAAGCAACCAGAGATTGGCCAAGCGCCTTTATAATCCATCATTTGAACAAAAGGATATACAGGCTAGGTTGCTGCGGGATTACGGCTGGATGATTTTTGTTCAAAACGATGCCAAACTTGCGAAGAATGCACCCGAAGATAACTTTGTCTGGATCAGAAGAGCAATGCATTCTGATATGGAACGATGGATGTTTGTTCACTGGATTGAAGACGCGACACCGGAATTATTAAATGAAGACAGTATTAATGTTATTAGGAACAGGTTAACACAAAAGTATTATGTTACAAGCGATGGAAATGTGCATGTAACTATTGCCGACGACCAGGCGACAAGTTACAGGGAAGTAAATTTTCTTGACCGTTACGCCGTAATGGCAAACGGGTTCTGGAGATTTTCCAATAAAAGCGGGGGCGGGCCGTATTTGAGTTATACTTTTTATGATGAGGATACGAGAAGAATATATATGCTTGACGGCTCTATTTTTGCGCCAAAGTACTATAAAAAGAAATTGATTCAACAAATCGATGTTACGCTGCAATCTTTTGTGACGCGCGACAGTGTATCGGAGAAAAGGTACAATTCCTTAATGAGTGTGCTTGAGGATGAAGACGATGATAGTGCAGCAAATCTATAAATTTGTTTTATAGCAAAATTCCCATACGAAGTACGTCGTGGTATTTATTATCAATACGTACTTCGTTCCTTAAAATACCTTCTACTTTAAATCCCAGCTCTTCGTTTAATTTTATATTCCTGATATTAGTTTCCACCGTGTAAAGAAATATTTTTTTGAGCTTCAGTTTATTCTTACCGTAGTTCATCCATAATTGAGTCGCTTTTTTACCGTAACCTTTCCCGCGTTCGGATGGATCGCCGATGATCTTTCTCAACTCGGCCTTGTGAACATTGCTATCAATATTTAAATAGGAAACTAAACCTATTTCGTTACCCGTGCTATCCATGATAATTCCGTGCATGTTGTGCTCGTAAGAAAGCAGATCATTGATTGTCGATTTGCTCGATGTTATCAGCGAGTGTAGAAAATATTTACCAAATTTGTCTTTCAGCCATTTATTAACCAGTTTGAAATCCTTATCAGAATCATATTTTCTAATTGAAATATCCTTACCTTGAATAGGAAACTTCTTGTAGATTATCTCTTCCGTATCTTCTGATTGTTTTTCATGCATTTTCGAAATTCCGTTTTGCGACAATGCAAGGTCAAGTAACACATTTACGAATTTTAAATAGTGCTCGTACCTGAAGCCGTAAGTTGCAGCTTCTTTAAAGAAATTTCTGCTGAGCGCTTCAATCGTAGTATCGGTAATTTTTTTAATTTCGTTCATTGCATACTCTTTGGAAGTTAAATACAGGGATGAATCAAATTGTACCTTCTCAAACTAGCTAAATGAAATTTATAATGACAGTTTTTTCTTAATATTTTCCGGCAGGGGAATACCCGGAAAGTCAGTTAACACTTTCTCGGCATAAAGTCTTGCTCTGTCTTCCTTGTCGTGCTGTATCTCGTACATTGTTCTGTAGATAAGCATCTTGGCGCAAAGTGATTCTATAAATTTATGGTACTCATTTGGATTACCGGCTTTGCGAATAGTAAAGTCGGGAGCTGGCGCAGGATGGTAGTCGTTTCCTTTAACTACTTTGAACAAAAGCAAATCGGGCACAATAGAGAAGCCGCCCGGTAAGCTGAACTGTCCGCGTCGCATTTCGTTTTCCACAAGCTCTGGGCCAATGTAGAAGGAGTATTGATCGGAATTGAACTTCACCAGGTTAGTCATAATCCGCTGAAAGTAAGTTTCAAGTTTCCCGGCATCATAATTACCGCCTCGTTCAAATGGCTTTAGCGCCGAGAGAAACTCTTGCACATCATCCTCAAATCCGTTAAATATTTTCGGAGTAATGTTGCGCAGTTGATCGTAATACCAGGAGCGCCTCAGCAATTCTTTGTCGATAACTATAACATCTTTCCTGTAGTTTTCGACAAATTGGTAATAGTATGATGCTGAAAGGAAGTAGTCCCATTGATAACTAAATACAATTGAATTCTTATCTGTACTGCCCATCAGGGCTTTTGTGTAGTCCTCGAAAATAAACACATCCTGCTGGTTAACTTTGCCGAAGTTCAGGCTTACTTGCAGAACAATAATTATCGCAATTGTTACAAATCCTGATTTATAACCGTTTTTGTATTTTGCCAGTATCTTCAAAGCTTTTATTGCACCGCCGTAAATAAAAAATGAAATGCTAATGAGAGCCAGCAAATAATAGGTTTGCAAATCTTTAATGTCGTAATTGCTCGCATAAATAACAGTAAAGAGGAAATTAACGGTTAGAAAAACAAAAATTATTCTATGCCTTCCGTAAAAATGGAAAACACCGGCAAGGCTCAATAATAACAACGGGATTCCGAACTCGTTAACAAGCGAGCCGAAAAAGTTTACAATATTCTGCTTAGCAACATCAATTGAACTGAATAGCCACACCTGGTATTGCTTACCGCTAATGTGCCGCCAAAGATTTTCCAGGTTTTCAGGATTTCCCCAATTCAGCACCGGATCAAAACCTGCTCTGATTAAGAGTATCGAATAACTAATGACCACAATAAGCGCAAATACTAGGGCACACTTAAATAATGCGGCATAACTAATTCGCTTATTCTTAATATGCAGAACAAGAATAAATAGTGCTGAAGGCACAAGCATTATTGTACTCATGTGATTGGCAAAGCCCATTCCAAACATGGCTGCAATTACAATCCAATCCCTTCCGAATGTATTATCACTTTCATTAGATAGTTTTACTATGGAATAGATTATTATACTTACAATCAGCAGATGAAACGAGTAAACCTCGACCGAAGTCGATTGCAGCCAAAACGTAGTACTGAATGCAAGACTAAAACCGCCGATCAAAGCTGTAAAAATTTTGAATGGCTTTGTAAACTCTTTTGCTAAAGGTCTGTTTTCTTTTGTCTTCTTTCGGCCCTTTTTTGAATTTTTTGCCTTCTCTTTGTTCGGTTGAAGATGATCGGCTAATACGTAAAGAGCTTTACAGACAAAATAGAATGCTGTTGCGCAGTAAACGGCCGCTAAGATATTGGCCTGAAATATTTTTGAAACCGGCAGCGGAATAAGTGAAAACAAATACCCGGCAACTGTAAACAGCGGGTAACCTGTTGGGTGAGCAATACCAAATGTTATTTGCACCGCCGCAAGTTCGCCCGAATCAATCTCAACAACTCCAGGCGCTATTGTGAACATGTAGACAACAAATAGTAATAAGCTTGCTATTGTCGCCCAATATTTAAGCAAAATTTCTTTAACCAAAATTCTCCAGGTTTTTTGTAAATAGCTTTTGATTTTCGAGGAATATTCCGCGAAGTTTTCGCTGAAGCTGATCAACCGATTCAACACCGATAAAGCTGCATAACTCTGTAAGAATAGAATTATCAGTCGGCAATTTCGCCTTGTTCCAATTTGCAACTATCTGCAAGCCGAACAGAATTTTTTTCAGAAATAAATACCCGTTCAAAATGTGTTCAGTGGTTTCAAAAACTGATTTCATTAATTTAATTTTTTTTCGTCCACCCACAAACATTTCTCTTTTTCCGGCAGCGGCAAGAAGTTTCAATGTGAGCAGGTAATCAAGCGTCATAAAACTTCCGGCGCTGTTTTTAATATCAATTGAACTTCCGAGAGAACCGAACTTTTGCTGCGTTGACTTTGAATGCATTTCAGCAACTGCAAATTTAATGTCCTTCTCAGGTTTTTTCTTCAGAGCGTTAAACACAATAGATGTAAACCGGTTAAATAATTTTTTATCTCCGCATATAAAATTCGATTTTATTAATGATTGAAACTCCCAAATACCTGCTCTGTTGTTTAAGTATTTGGCGTAGTTTTGAGCATCCCAAACAAGCGGCGAGCTTTTGCCTTCGGGACGCAGTCTGAAATCAATTTCGATAGGGAACAGTTTTTTTTGCAAATCGTTTATAAATTGCTGAAATACTTCATCCGATCCTTTCTGTTTTTCTACATCGGCAGCTACAACAATTAAATCGATATCCGACTTAAAATTAACGTCATGTAGAGCAAAGCTGCCGAGGCCGGCTACAAAAACATTATCCCCGGTCTCAAGGTGGTTAAATGTTGATCGAATTTTTGATTCTATAAATACGCTTAACCATTCGGAAACTTTGGCTTCATCAATTAGCCCCAAAGTGTATTGGCATGAAAGAATAAACATCAACTCTCGGAAATTGCTTCCGGCGGTAACCGAATCATAATCCTTGTAAAACATTTTTTTTGAAAGTAAGTTTTCAATCAGCGCAGGGTGTTCAACAATTAAATTCATAGCAAGAGCAGAGTACTCTATTATTCGTAAAAATTGTTTGAATAGAAATTTGTCGGATAGCTCGTTGTAGAATATTGAAGGCAGTTTATAACCGTTTACTACTTTTACGAAATTTTCGATGACTTTATCCGGCAAATGTGAATTGGATAAGTATTCGGCGAGAGTCGGCTTAAGCGCATTGAACCTATCCGTTG
>JANQLA010000020.1 GCA_028280855.1 Melioribacteraceae bacterium | reverse complement strand
TGCAGCCAAACTTTTGAAGTCGTTTGCCAATGTAGAAGAAATAAAGAATGCTGATATTGAAAGTTTGTCAAAAGTAGTTGGCAGTGCAAAAGCAAAGCTTATAAATGAATATTATTCAAACGTCCAGACTGATATCTAATCAACTTTTACAGCTGGCAATTTCTTTCCGATCAAAAACAGCGAGCCCGTGAGAGTTGCGAAAATAAGTAGTATCGCTATAAACGGATTCAATCCGAATGCGCTTGGAATATAGCCGAGGACCATACATACAAGTCCCACAAGCATTGCATAAGGAAGCTGAGTATTAACATGATCAATGTGATTACATCGCGAGGCCAGAGAGCTTAAAATTGTTGTATCTGCGATTGGGGAGCAATGGTCTCCGAATACCGAACCTGCCAATACAGAGCTTATTACTCCGTACATAACTATATTATAATCGGTTGGTGATAGCCCGGCTGATGTTGCAAGCTTATGAGTAAGTGGAATTACAATCGGCATTACAATTGCCATTGTGCCCCAGCTAGTTCCGGTTGAAAAACCGGTAAGCGCACATACAATAAATACAAGTACCGGAAGAAACCTTGGATCCATCGAATCGCTGATTATTGAAATAAGGAAATCTGCTGTGTACAATTGGTTTGTTACGCTGCTAATTGCCCAGGCAAATACTAAAATAGTTACAGCCGTAAGCATTGATTGAAGACCTTTTTGCCATGCGTTCACAGCTTCGTTCAGAGTAAGTATGCGTTGTGATACGCTCATAATTATTGCGACGATACAGGCGATAAAACTCGACCAGAGTAGTGCAGAGTATGAATCGGACGCGTTAATAATATCCTGTATCCCGTAATCGTAAATACCATCAGCTTCTAGCGAATACCTCCCTGTAAAGTATAAACTCGCTATAGTACCAAATAGAATAACTACAATTGGTATTGCACCGTTATACCATCTTGATTTTTCGCCGGCATAAAAATTACTTCCCTCGTCCTTCAAAGACTTTACTTGAGAATCATCCGCGGTTACCTTACCGGTTTCCCTTGCCCTTTGTTCAGCTTTGTGCATAGGACCGAAATCTCGTCTCATGTATGAAGTTAGAAACACAAAGAATATGGCCGCAATCGGATAAAAGCTATACGGGATAGTTCTCAAGAAAAGGTCATACGCGTTTGCTTCTGAGCCAATGGATCGGAGTCCTTGCTCGATTAGGCCAACCTCGTAACCTATCCAAGTGCTGATAAGAACAACGCTTGCAATCGGAGCAGCGGTTGAATCCACGATATAAGCAAGCTTTTCACGCGACACACGGAGCTTGTCTGTAATTGGTCTCATCATGTTACCGATGATTAGCGAATTTGCATAGTCATCAAAAAATACAAGTATGCCCAGGAGCCAGCTTGAGAGCATTCCGCTTCTCGGAGTTTTTGCGAACTTGGTAATTTGAAACGCTAAACCGGCAGTACCTCCGTTGCGCGAAATAATACCTACCACCCCACCGATTAATAAGGTAAATATGATTATAAACATGTGGTCTTTATCTACTAGCGCATTAATGATAAACGTATCCGCAAGTTTTAATAATGCTGTAAACGGTTCGAGGTCGTAAATAATAAATGCACCTGAGTAAATGCCTGCAGCTAATGAGACTATTACCTGCTTAATTACAAGAGCAAGAAAAATAGCTATAAGCGGAGGAAGTATACTGAGCCACCCCTGAATTATTCTTATTGAGCCGATTGTTTGTCCGTCAGAGGTGATGATCTTGTAATCGCCTGCATTCGATAATACTATACTTGTATCAACCTTCCCGCTAATAACAATTAAATCATGGCTAGATGAATATTCATCATCCATAAATTCTATTGTTACATTTTCCAAAGTATCGGCTAAGCCGTTAAGTGAGATTGAAAATCCGACGTTTGTTAAACTATAAGAAGGTAATGTTAATTCCTGCGCTTCGTAGTATGCTGAAGTAATGATCAGTATTATTAAAACAAGATTTTTCAATTACACCTGATTTAAGAAGATAAAACGAAACAAATATAATCAAATTAAATCGGTTTTCGAACTATGGTGAACAACCATTCCTTCGCAAACATCAAGGGCATGTAAAAAGTATCTATGCGCTTTCTCAAAAGAGTAAAAAAATGCCAAGCTAACTAATTACACAAACTGAGTGCCGACCGTTGCTTCCTTCCGGACCTGGCGGGGTTGAGCATCAACCTGTTAACTAGCGCTTGGCAAAATCAAAATTTTAGGATGATAAACTTAAGTAAATTTTATTGCATTAAAAAGCTTGCATCAAGCAAACAGCTGGGCTTTCACTTTTTCATATTCAACATCCCAATTCAATTCTTTACTAGCAGTAAGTAACCTTTCTTTAAGCTTTCCATTTACTTCTTCACTAATTACCTGTTGCAATTTATCGGATAAACTATTGTTCTCCACATCTATTATCCAGCCAACTTTGTAAGCATCCATTATATCTTTCATCTGTGGAAGCATGCAGCTAATTACAGGAACTCCGGCGGAAATGTATTCGAACATTTTATTCGGTAAAGCGTAGTAATAACTTAGGCTAATATTTTCAATTAGCGCGAGTCCGTAATCAGCTTCAGTTGTATAATTAACCAATTCTTCCTGGGAAACAGTACCCATAAAATGTACCCTTCCGGTAAGCTTGTATTCCGAAACTAAATTTTCCAACTTTCCCTTCAGATAGCCCGAACCTAATAATACAAGATGAATATTTTTTATGTCTTTTAATGCAATGATAGTTTTTTCCAACCCCCTCCCTTCGAAAAGCACTCCCTGGTATAAAAGAATTTTTTGGGAAGGTACAATATTCAAACGCTCGCGTAAGTTCATTCTTTTTGTTGGCTCACGTAGCTGCGGAAGATTTCTTAAAACAATCGGGTTGGTAATTTTATAATAATGCTGTATAAACTGAGCGTCCATTGGTCCGGTAGTTATCACCAAATCCACGTGCTTAATAAAAACTCGTTCGATAATTTTAATTAGCGTTTGAGTATTTTTTTTCTTTCGTAATCCGGCAAGAAAAGGGTATAGCTCTCTGCAATCGTAATAAATACGTTTCTTTTTGAACTTTGCTACAATTGCTACAAACGGAAGTGTGTAAACATCGCCGGCAAGAAAAACGTCGGCTTTTGTTTCGCGCAATTCTGCTAACAACTTTCTAGCGAAATCCAAGTAGAACTTTACAGATGAGCCGGCCTTCCTTAACCTGAATACGGATGTCTCTCCCCTAATTTCTTCGAAGTCGGGCGATGTCCAATCGAATGATATTACACTTGCGTTAATGCCGTCATTTTTTAAAGATCGTGTTAAATTTGTTACCCTAGTATCGTTAAATGCGTTGCCCAGGAAGGCAATACAAACTTTTTTGACTTTCATCATACTTATCCAAAATATTCACAATTATTATCTATTATAATTTTATGCTAAGCGTATTTCTCATTACTGTTTTAGCGTCGAACTTTTCTTTGAATTCGATCAGGCTCATGCTTGGCGTCATTGGATTATCTGCCTTAGTATCCTGCGAAACGCCAATGTCTACATATTGATAATCATTATCCGTAGAATACTTGACAACTTCGTACATCACACGCTGAATCGGTTTTAGGTAATCATATTCATAAAGGAGCATATTATAAAAGCATAGTGAACATGTTCTGTTTACAAAAAACATTAACGATCCCGCTATCGGAATATTTTTATAATATACCATGAACAGTTTCAGGTTTTCAGGCAAAAGTTCTCTAAGCTTTAGCAAGTCGCGGTAATTATGTGTTGGCTTTACATCGTGCCTCGCTTTATTCTTAACTAGTATCGGGAAGAAATGATCATATCGTTCTGTGATCTCAACACAGATGTCCGGATTTTTAAACGACTTTCGAATGTTCCGCCTCACAGTTGAAGAGAAACGGCTAATTATATCTTCATCTTTATTGAGTTTGATTGCGCTGGAAATGTAATGCAGACTATAATTAAATCCCTGCCACAACATCGCAAAGTCAAGATTCTGATTCGGCTTATTTTCATAGACTACGGGGGGTGCAGTTAATTCTAATTCGTTCCATCCCTGGGATTTTGCATACTCCAAAAGGGAGCTAATAATTTTCATTGCTTTATCAAACTTAACATCTTTAGTAACAATCGATCCGTAACTTGCACCTATTGGTGACTCAAATTTTGTCCCATTCATTACTGCCCCCGGAACGACTGCTACTATCTCATTCTTTTCAAGGAAGATCAAATGATCAAAATTGAATTTACCATCCACATGATAATCGAAAAATTTCTGAAGATGAAACATCGTTCCGTTGTTCGATTCAAGAACGAACTTGTCCCACTTGTTTTTCCATTCAGGCGTATATTTTATTATTTCCATATTTTATATGAGAAAATGCATTTTAAAAATAAATATTTACCGGGATACAATTTCGTTATTCTTAGTCATCGACTCTGTACACCGAATAATTTCCAAAGCTTAGCCGTCTTGTTACTTCAGATTTTCGTAACAGGGACTCGAAATCATAATGGTAACCTTGCTTAACTAATTCATCTACAATAACCGGGTTATAAACAATTACACTTTCTGAAGAATCTGTTTTAAAGTTCAATTCATCATTTGCATTTCGTAGTATTATAGCGCTCGAAGGCTTCAATAGCTTTATGCTTCCCTCTGTATGGTGATCGGTTATTACTTGGACGCTATCAAGGTTTCGTACCTGCTCTTTAAACCTGTTAAGTTCGTTTATTGCAAAAAACTCCCTGTACTCGTTTATCATAATTAATGAACCGCAAATATACAACAACAGAAGAGGAATCCTGTAGTAAATTTTCAAACCTACTATTTTATTTGCTACAATGATAACCGCAGGCATTATAATAGGAAAGATGTACCAGCTTCTGCGTAAATCCAACGGGACGTATAAAGATAAGGAAGTAGTAAAAGACATCATCAATAATGTGATCGTTAAAAACCAGGAATTAATAATGTTCGTTTTGCCTTTCTTCATATCATAAAGAACTAAAACCAGAGCTGCCAGGGGAATAAATAGATTAAATCTCCTTAAAAACACATACTTTGTATTATCAATAAATATCTGCTGAAACAGCGCTTTAATATAATCCGTAGTCGAATACGGTTCGCTTAATTTTGTGAATGGGAAAAAGTCATAATAACATTGCTCGAAGTTAAGTCCCAATACTTGTAGACGGTAAAAAAAATCTCCTTGAATGAAGAGGTATATAAGAGATTCTATGAGAAAAAAAGAAAAAACAATTGAGAGATTTATAAATAAATTTTTTCTTGAATTAACATATTTCGGTGGATATACAACTGCTAAAAGTAAGACAAGAATTACATACAACAAGTACTCTTTAAATAAAATTGAAGCAGCAAAAAGCAATCCCCCTGCGATTGCATGCCTGGAATCGGATTTTTGTAATGATAAAATTGTAAAGTAAAGGCCAATAGTAATTAAAGAGGAACAAGCGATATCGGTGAAATTTATTGAAGCAAACACAACATCAGTCGGAAACATAACAAGCAGCAACGATGCATAAAACGCAGTGTTTTTTTGCTTGAACAGCAACATGGATATTTTGTAAACAAAAACAATTGTAAGTAGTGAAAAAAACAATGATGGCAGTGATTCGGCAAATTCCGAGATCCCGAATAGCTTGAATGATAACACCAATAGAGTAACATGCGCCAAACGCAATTTGAAAATTGGATACCCGACATAAGATTCTATAGAATCCCCTTCAATAATTTTTAGAGCCAATTGAGTGTAATAAGCGTCGTCGCTAAATACGTGCCCAAAGTAGAATAATAATCTAACTCCTAAGCCAAGCACTAGCAGAATTAAAATTAGCGAGTAATCCGGCAGTGATTTAAAATCGTGATGTTTAACTAATTTCAAATGTATTTATAAAATAATCAATTGAATGAATACATTACGGAAATTGTATGTGCGCTTCCGAAATCGAATGAGAAATTAGTAAATGCATAATCGAAGTTGAACTGTTGCCAGTATATACCGATGCCGGCTGAAATATCCCTGGTATCATACCCGGTTACATATCCGAATCTGAAACTCACGAACTCACTATAGATAAGCTCGCCTGCTGCGTGAATATGGGAATTATCCAGCGCCGAGTACTTTTGGAAACCAGATATTAGCAGCAAATCCGATTCAATAGATTCCAACGGAACTTTATAAGAGGCGCCTAATCTCAAGTCAACGGGAAGTTCGGTTTTCTCGTTTCGAAGCTTGCCAACAGACCCCAGGTTTCGAATCGAGAATCCCACGTTTAAATTTTGAACTACATCGGTTGCATGCAGGCCTAAATCGAATCCGAATCCTTCCGCTTCGTCGCTTAGAAGACTTTCATATAAAAATTTTGCGGTAAAGCCGAATGAAATATTTTCATACAACTTAAAACCTGAAGTTAAT
>JANQLA010000557.1 GCA_028280855.1 Melioribacteraceae bacterium | reverse complement strand
CGTCCGTGCTAGGTGATATCAAAAAAGCATATTTTGATTTTACCGAAAGTGTATTCGAAGAAATACTGAATGATACAATCGATGATTCATTTACCCGCTTAATTTATCCTTCCATCGAACGGGAAGTACGAAACTATTTAACCGAAATTGCAGACCTGCATGCAATTGAAATATTCGCATCAAATCTGAAGCAGCTTCTTCTACAGCCGCCAATTACCGGTAAGATGATTATGGGCATTGACCCGGGTTTTGTTTCCGGTTCCAAAGTTGCAGTGATTGATGAAACGGGTAAGTACATTGAAGGGGCAACAATTTTTCCACATCCGCCTCAAAAGAAAATTGAACAAGCTAAAAAAATAATTTTGCAGTTTATTGATAAGTATAAAGTTAGCCTGATTGCAATCGGCAATGGAACAGCAAGTCGCGAAACAGAATTGATGGTAGCCGATATCATCCGGGACAACGTTCTTAATTGCAGCTACATAATCGTAAACGAGGCGGGTGCTTCAGTTTATTCTGCATCATCGGTTGCTAAACAGGAATTTCCTGATCTTGAGGCAAGCATGCGCGGAAACATTTCAATCGCGCGCAGGGTACTTGATCCGCTTGCGGAACTTGTGAAAATAGATTCCAAGTCGATTGGCGTTGGGTTGTATCAGCACGATGTTGATCAGAAATTGCTAAACAAAGAACTTGACGATGTCGTTGTAAGTTGTGTTAACTACGTTGGAGTAGATGCAAACACTGCCTCCGCTTCGCTGCTTACTTATGTATCCGGCATGAACAAAAGGATTGCAGGCAACTTTGTTAAACATCGTGAGCAAATCGGTCGCTTCAACAATCGTAAACAGTTTATGGACGTTACGGGTGTTGGCAGTAAAATGTTTGAGCAATGTGCGGGGTTCCTTAGAATTCCGGGAGCCGATAATCCACTTGATAATACTTTCATACATCCTGAATCTTATAACGCGACAGAAAAATTACTTGAGATGTGTAAAATACCAATGTACGAGGTGAATAAATCCGGGAATCTTGTTAGCTTATTTGTAGGCCAAAAAGGAGATGATAATGTAGCGGAACAACTTTCGTTAGGAACGCCAACGCTTAACGACATTATCGAGAACCTCAAGAAACCGGGCAGGGATCCGCGCGAAGATATGCCTAAGCCAATCCTGCGTAACGATGTACTTAAGATGGAAGACTTGCAGCTTGGAATGATGCTTAAAGGAACGGTACGCAACGTAGTTGATTTCGGAGCGTTTGTTGATATCGGGGTAAAGCAAGACGGTTTACTTCATATTTCGCAAATCGCAGATAAGTTTATCAAAAACCCGATGGAAGTATTGAATGTCGGGGATATTATTGATGTGAAGGTTACTGCTGTTGATATTGAGAAGGGACGGATCTCACTGAGTACGCGCTCATAAAAATCGTAATCTTTATCTTACTCATAATCTTAATCCCTTTTGCCGGAGCGATAAAAAAAGATAAAGATTACGATTAAGAGCCGTTTACCAAACAAGCATTATGCTTATTGTTATAGCACTTAAGGTGTTTGCACCATACTGCTAATTCTTTTCTGCATGCTCCAATGGCATTGGGATTCGAAAAATCTGCGAACTTACAAGAATAATCGCAATACAGCGGGAAATTATTTTTTTGTTGTTTCTTGGATAACTTCTTTGACATGGATCATTTAATTACTAAATTTTTCGGAGAATGATAACAAACTTTATTATTTTTACCAACTCTTAATCATTCCTGTTTTAGGGCAAAATGAGCGTATACAATTATATTCAAGATACGATTACAAAAAAGGGTGCGGGTTTTTTGGTACTTATCGATCCCGATAAAACAAACGGTTCGCGTTTACAAAAGTTTATTGAAACCTGTGATAAATCTGGAGTTGATGGTTTTCTTATCGGCGGAAGTTTGATGCTTGGAACAAATCTTAAAGACAGTATAGATATCATTAAGCAAACATCGACAAAACCGGTGGTCATATTTCCCGGTAGCATTAGCCAGGTTTTACCAACAGCAGATGCACTTCTCTACATTTCATTAATAAGCGGACGAAACGCCGAACAAATAATCGGTAAACATGTAATGGCAGCGCCTATTATTAAAGAGACAGGTATTGAACCTATATCAACAGGGTATATGCTTATAGAATCCGGTAGTGTAACAACCGCCGAGTACATGAGCGGCAGCAAGCCTATTCCGCGCAACAAACCGGAAATAGCCGCCGCAACAGCGTTAGCAGCAGAATATCTCGGGATGAAAATGATTTACCTTGAAGGCGGATCGGGCGCCGAGATGTCCGTTCCAAAAGAGATGATAAAGCTTGTATCTTCTTCATGCTCGGTTCCGATAATTGTTGGCGGTGGTATTCGTGAACCGGAAACTGCAAATGCAAAAGTGAAAAACGGTGCAAGTATTATTGTTATTGGAAATCATTTTGAAGATGAATATAATTGGGAGAGCGTAAAAGATTTTGCCGAAGCTATACACGTAAGACATAGAGCATTTGTATAAAACGAATTTTTGTTAGATACTTTGTAGAAAATGAGATGGAAAAAACGAAACAAAAGATGAAGCGTACGAGAAAAAGTAGCTCAATGCCCTCAACAAAATCAATCCTTAGTGAGTTGGATGAGCTTCGAAAGAAAATTACAAAAGCGTGGGATGACAAAAGTGTTTCGCAGGAATTAAATGATCAGCGAGCCCCCGAAAAAAAATAGACTTACAATTGATAGTTCGGTTTTTGTATCAATGTTTGTCGCAAAAGAATCCAGAAGTGATGAAGCCAGAAGCATAATTCATAACGCAATAATAAATAATACAACTGTTATAATTCCATATACAATTTTGATTGAGGTTATCTCCGCAATTAATAGAAGAACTAATTCGAAAATTCTCGCTCAGCAGACATTAAATCTTCTCATAAAATTACCTAATTTTAAGTTCATCGAAATTGATGAAAAGCTTGCAAAGTACACGTGTGAAATTACACTAAGATCAAAGTTAAGAGGTCTTGACTCTATAATAATGTCGACTTCTTTGCTTTATAACTGCGATGTAATAACATTTGACAAAGAACTTGAAAGCGCGTTTCACACTCTAACATCTTAACTTTATTTATTAATTTTCAGGGCTCCATGATAATCTCGAAAGAAAACTTTATTGAACAATCTCTTAAAGAAAGCTCCCGGGTAAAATTAGATACACTGGCTAAATGCGCTAACTCTATTTCCACTGCGGTCGATTTGATCACAAATGCACTCCGTAATGGCAACAAATTATTGTTTTGCGGTAACGGCGGCAGCGCTGCCGATGCACAACACTTAGCAACCGAGCTTGTTGTACGATTAAGTCATGACGTTAAACGTCCCGCCATCGCTGCAATTGCGCTGACAACAGACACCTCTTTACTTACTGCGGCTGGAAACGACATAGGCTTCGATAACCTCTTTGCCAGACAAGTTGAAGGCATTGGAAATGAAGGTGATGTTTTAATAGCAATTTCGACAAGCGGTAACTCGGGAAATGTGGTACGCGCCGTGAACCTTGCAAAAACCGGTGGACTAAAAGTAATAGGTTTCCTAGGAGGCTCAGGTGGAAAACTAAAGGAATTAGTTGACATACCAATAATAATTCCTTCATCAAACGTGCAGCGAATCCAGGAAGGGCATATAACCGTGGGACATATCGTATGTGAACTTGTAGAGAGGGAGTTGTACGGTTAATTATTACTGCTATAGCAGTAATTCATTATCATAATATTATCAAATTCCGTTAGAGTACGCTTGTCGAAAATTTTTACTGCGAAGGCAGTAATTTTTATTGTCTTTTTTAAAAAATTGCAATAAATTTACGTTAAACATAATATTTTACTGCTATAGCGGTATAAATGGATGATTTACCAAAAATAATAAAAGAACACCGCAAGAAAGCCGGTTTAACCCAAAAGCAATTGGCTGACCTTGCCGGTTTGGGGAAAACAGTGATATTTGATATTGAAAAAGGCAAAGAGTCCGTACAGTTTAATTCTTTGTTAAAGGTACTGAAGGTATTGAATATAAAGTTGAAAATTGAGAGTAGATTAACAGAGTCGGAGATTGTGATAAATGAGGAAGGCAAAAATATATAATCACGGTATTCTCGCCGGTGAACTTGTAGAACTGGAATTAAAAAAACGGTACCGTTTTAATTATTCGGATAATTATGATGGTGATCCAATCTCTTTGTCTATGCAAGTAAAAGAAAAAGAATTTGTGTATGAAACATTTCCTCCTTTTTTTGAAGGTTTACTACCGGAAGGTGTGATGTTGAGTAGTTTGTTGCGAATTGCAAAACTTGACGCAGACGATCTTTTCGCACAGTTAGTTTATGTCGGGGAAGATTTAATTGGCTCTGTAACAGTTGGCCCGGCAGAATGAATAAATGCCCGATTACATACGACATGACCGACGCAAGGTACTCGGTGAAAGGTTTGAACCTTCTCTCCAGAAATTTGAATGAATTAAAAGATCTACAGCTTACAAAAGAACAATTATTAGTTGAAGCCGTTTCGCGTGCGCCAAAAATGTCTATACAAGGTGTGCAGCCGAAATTGAGTGCGACGCTGAATGTTTCAAAAAACTGCTTCGAAATTGTTGATTGCAATGGAAAATATATTTTAAAGCCACCCCATGATACATATGCAGAGGTTCCTCAAAATGAAGACTTAACAATGAGGCTTGCAAGTTCAGTTGGATTCAATATTCCACTACATGGAATGGTTTACGGCAGGGATAACGAATTAACTTATTTTATTAAACGATTTGACAGGATCGGAAGAAATAAAAAATTACCTGTTGAAGATTTTGCTCAAATATCAGGCGCTTCACGTAACACGAAATATGATTCAAGCATGGAGAAAGTGGTAAAGATTATAAATAAATATTGCACATTTCCTGCAATTGAAAGAGTAAAATTATTTGAGCTTACCGTTTTCAATTTTCTTATTGGTAATGAAGACATGCATTTAAAAAATTTTTCTATGATAAGAAATAATGACAAAATTGAACTTAGTCCCTTTTACGATCTCCTTAATTCAACGATCATTCTGAAGCACGCCCGTGAAGAACTTGCGTTACCAGTAAGAGGTAGAAAAAACAAACTAACAAGAAAAGATTTGATTAAATATTTCGGCGGTGAGGTTTGCGGTATAAATGAAAAAATCTTAAATCAAGTAATTGACAGATTCAATGGAATCTTCAACAAATGGCAAAAATTAATAGATAGAAGTTTTTTATCGATTAGTAAGAAAGAAGTTTATTTTTCATTATTGGAAAAAAGAAAACGTATTCTATTTTCATAAGCTAATCTGACTTTACAATCAACTTGCACATTTAAGTCATGTAAAAAGTTATCTACTCATACCTCAACGCCTTAACAGGATTTGTATTTGCAGCTTTAATCGCACGTATGATTACGATTGTTAAGGCAACAAGCATTGTAAGCAATCCGGCGCCAACGAAAACAAGAAAATTCATTTCAACCCGGTATTCGAAATTAGCAAGCCATTCGTTCATCAGGTAATAACACAAAGGACTTACAATTACAAGTGCAAGTACAGCGACAATTACAATCTCTTTCGACATCATCGATAGTATCTGCAAAACAGAAGCGCCCAAAATTTTTCGGATTCCAATTTCTTTAACTTTTCTGGCGGCGGTAAATGCCGCTAAGCCAGAAAGCCCAATAATAGCAATGAATATTGATATTGCCGTGAAGAAATAAATAAGATTGGCAAATTGTAGGTCATCTTTATAAATGAAACCAAACTCGTCATCAACAAACGAATAATCCATTATAGCTTCCGGGAAAAAGTGTTTCCACTTTTCACTAATAATATCAATTGCTTTCCCGATATTATTACCGGCTAAGCGAATTGCAAACTGATTCAAAAATCTTCTTTGACTTAATATAACAAGCGGTTCATTCGATTCGTAAGTTGATAGAAATTGGAAATCCTTCACAACCCCTTTTATCGTATAGAATTGTTCGTCCATTTCAATTTGTTTACCTACCGGGTCTGATATACCGAATTTTTTGATAGCCATTTCATTAACAACAATATTTCGCATATCTTTCCCGCTGTCCGATACGGAAAGAAAACTACCTTCCGACATTTCGATCCCAACTGTTTTCAAGTAGTTATGATCAGTAAACAGCAGGCGGGTAGGAATCATTTCTTCTTTATTAACCGGATTGCGCACTTCGGTTACTAGCGTGTTACCTTTAGTGGGAGGAACAAAAGAAGAAATGGAGATATTCTCAATTTCCGGGTAAGTGCGTAATTCATTTGCAAAAGTTTCACAAGAATTTGAAAAAGAGTTGTTCGGCAATGTTATGGACAATAATTGATCTTTGCTGTATCCCGGGTCGGAATTTGTTGCGTAATCTAACTGCGAGAATATTATTGCACTGCAAATCAGAAGCCCGGTAAATATGACAAATTGGAAAGTTATCAATGCTTTGCGTAAAAATGATCCCGATGCATTACCCAATAATTTGTTCCTGATGTTTTCAATCGGGCTAACGGATGACATTGAGACAGCGGTATACAAACCGGAAAATATGCATACTACCACAATTATCGCGATCATCTGACTCAATAGTGAAAAATCGGTTAAGTAGTTAATTTCCAGCTGTCTGTTGAACATTTGGTTTACATACGGCAGCAACAATTCAATAGAAGCTATCGTTAAAGGTAAAGCAACAAACGTTAGGATAACTACCTCCATAAAGAGCTGTTGAATTAGTTGGATGCGGTTTGCGCCAATAACTTTTCTGATCCCGATTTCTTTTGAACGGGTTATGGATTTAACCGTGCTCAAATTAATAAAATTTACGCACGCAATTAATAATGTTAACAAAGCGACAGCGGAATAAATATACACTTTGTTTATATCTCCACGAACACCAAAAAAACCGCGAATACCTGTTGTATAAAGATGCAGATCGGTTAGGTTTATTAACCCGTAATAAGTGTCGGTGTTAGAGGAATGTTCCTGGCGCATCATACGGATTTTATCTGCAACACTCTCTTTGGAAATACCCGGTTTTAATTTTAAAAAAGTGACGGGATTATTGAAACCCCATAAGTCGCGCCATTGCTCAGGAATCGTGTTTCTGAAAACTTCCATATTAGCTAAATAATCGGATCGCAGATGGGTATTTCTGGGAGTGTCTTCAATTACACCTGCAATTGACAAGTTCAGAGCTTTTTCGTCCGAATAAAGTATAAATGATTCGCCAACGGGATTTTTCGCGGCGCCAAAATGTTTTTCCGCTGCTGTCCTCGAAAGGATTATTGAATTTGTATTTGTTTTAAACTCTTCGGGCGATCCATAAACAAAATCGAATTTCAAAATGTCAAAAATTTCACCTTCGGCATAAAAAAAGTTTTTCAATTTCCGTAATCCGTTCTCATCCTTGATCACTATTTCATCGTGATCGGAAACCTGGGCGATTTTTTCGAAATCACTCAACTGGGTTCGAATTGTTTTTGCAAGTATAAAGGGCGTTGAACCGTACCGTGTAGTTGCGTCATCGTTCTGCCAGTAAATAACGTTTATCTGTTCAATATCGGGATGGTAATTTTCGTAACTTAATTCATGACGAACGAATGAAAGGATAATAAATGTAACTGTTAGCCCTATTGATAAGCCGAAAATATTGGTAAGCGCAAAACTTTTACTTTTAATCAAATTTCGAAATGCTATAAGAATGTTCTTTGTAATCATATTACACCGGTTTTTCAAATTATAAACCAGAATTCATGCCAAGTCAAAAATTATCATTCCAGGATTTTATGTTGCTCGAATTGTACGTTATTGAAAAGAAATGTACGAATGCGAACTATCTGTGGAAGAAAAGTTGTTAATAATTTATCCAAATGATTATGAGATTAGTGAATCTTCCTAAAGCAAAATTTATCAAATTTAAGTAATTTCGAAAACTTAATAAAACAGACAGAGAGTAGTATTATGGCAGAAAATTTCGACATGATCCAAAGAGTTTACGATGGACTTGAAGCTAAGCTAAATAAAGTTCGTGAGGCGCTTGGCAGACCAATGACTTACGCAGAGAAAATTCTTTATGCCCACTTGTGGAATGAAACCAACAAACCTTTTCAACGGGGAAAGGATTACGTTGAACTTGCACCGGACAGAGTAGCAATGCAGGACGCGACAGCACAAATGGCTCTTTTACAATTTATGCATGCAGGTAGAGAAACGGCCGCTGTTCCTTCAACAGTTCACTGCGACCATTTAATTCAAGCACAAGTCGGAGCAAAAGACGACCTAGCCCGCGCAAAGGATGAAAATAAGGAAGTGTTTGAATTCCTTGAAAGCGTCTCTAAAAAGTATGGTGTTGGATTCTGGAAGCCCGGGGCCGGAATCATTCACCAGGTAGTCCTTGAGAACTACGCTTTCCCGGGGGGGATGATGATCGGAACGGATTCTCATACTCCAAATGCAGGCGGACTTGGAATGATTGCTATTGGTGTCGGCGGCGCAGATGCCGTTGACGTAATGTCGGGCATGCCGTGGGAGCTAAAATGGCCGAAACTTATTGGTGTTAAACTAACAGGCAAGTTATCGGGTTGGACTTCGCCAAAAGATGTTATTCTAAAAGTCGCAGGTATACTCACGGTAAAAGGCGGAACGGGCGCTATTGTTGAATACTTTGGAGAGGGCGCTAATTCTATTTCATGTACGGGTAAAGGTACTATTTGCAATATGGGGGCTGAAATCGGGGCTACAACTTCGCTCTTTGCTTTTGACGAAAAGATGAGCGCTTATCTTAAATCAACTGAGCGTTCTGATATTGCCGAGTTAGCTGAAAAACTTGCGCACCTATTGCGTGCTGATGATGAAGTAGAAAGCGATCCGGAAAAATATTACGACCGGTTAATTGAGATTAACCTAAGCGAACTTGAACCGCACTTAAACGGACCATTTACACCCGACCTTGCATGGCCTGTTTCAAAAATGAAAGAGGCAGTTAAAGAAAACGACTACCCTGATAATATAAGCGTTGCTTTGATAGGAAGCTGCACAAACTCCAGCTATGAAGATATCGACCGTTCGGCAAACATTGCGAAACAGGCGCTTGCGAAAGGATTGAAAGCAACCTCTCAATTTACCATCACACCAGGCTCGGAGCAGGTTCGTGCAACTATCGAACGTGACGGGCAACTTAAAACTTTCGAAGAATTCGGCGGAGTTGTACTTGCAAATGCGTGCGGCCCTTGCATCGGTATGTGGAAGCGTATGGATATTGAGACCGGCGAACGTAATACAATCGTAACTTCATTCAACAGGAACTTTGCTAAACGAAATGACGGTAACCCTGAAACATTGGCTTTCGTTGCGAGCCCTGAAATAACAACAGCGCTTGCAATTGCCGGAAGCCTATCGTTTAATCCCGAAACCGATTACCTCGAAAACGCAGGGGGCGAAAAAGTAAAACTAGATTCTCCATACGGCGATGAGCTGCCTGAAAACGGTTTTGACAAAGGTGAGGATGTTTATATTCCACCTGTAGCTGCGCCCGGAACAGATGTCATTATTGACGATAGCAGCGAAAGACTACAATTCTTATCTAAGTTCCAGCCTTGGAATGGAAAGGATTATGAGAATTTACCAATACTGTTAAAAGCTAAAGGCAAATGTACCACCGACCATATTTCAATGGCGGGACCATGGTTACGATTCCGCGGACATCTTGATAACATTTCGAATAATATGTTCCTTGGAGCAATTAACGCTTTTTCTGAGGAAGCAGGGAAAGTTAAGAACCAGTTCACTGGTGAAACAGGCGAAGTACAAGAAGTTGCTCGGGACTACAAAGCGCGCGGTATTGGCTGGATAGTAGTTGGTGATGAAAACTACGGCGAAGGTTCAAGTCGTGAACATGCAGCGATGGAACCTCGTCACCTGGGCGGTAAAGCGATTATCGTTAAAAGCTTTGCGCGCATACACGAAACAAACCTGAAGAAACAAGGAATGCTTCCTCTTACGTTTGACGATCCGTCGGATTACGATAAAATAAAAGAAGACGATAAGTTGAGTATAGTAGGGCTTCCTGATTTAGCACCGGGTAAACAAGTGAAATTAATCGTTAATCATGCTGATGGCACATCGGATGAAATGATGTTGAATCATACATTTAATGAAAATCAAATCGAATGGTTTAAGGCAGGAAGCGCATTGAACTTAATAGCCGCTCAGCAATAATTAAAAAGATGCCCCGCTGTTTCGCGGGGTTTTCTTTTTGAGATAATTATGAAAATATTTATTCTAACCTTTTTGTTTCTACAATCGATTCTACTATATGCACAACCAACTATCTACCTTGTTCGTCATTCCGAAAAAGTTAATGAATGGCCCGACTCATTAAAATCATTTGCGCCATTGAATAAAAAAGGGATTGAGACTTCCCAAAAATTAGCGGACTATTTCTCCGGCAAAAATCTATCAGCTATTTTTAGCAGCAAATTTAACCGTACGCTGCACACAGCATTTTACTTATCAAGTGAAAAATCAGTTAGAATAATTACGGATGAAGCTTGTTCCGATACATCCCAAATAACTTCATTCCTGAAGTCATTAATAGACCGGTTCGAGGATGATGAATCGATTCTAATCGTATCCCATTCAAATATAATCCCTGACTTTCTTATTAAGCTTGGATTAAACAAAAGCAGCTATGAAAAGATGAGTTTTACAAAATCAAAATCGGGATGGTGGTTAGCAGATTATTATGGCGAAGTTTTTATTATTGAAAAAGATAAGCCGATAAGACGGGAAGTATTTATTAATTAGTTACTCAGATCACACTTTAATTTATCAGTGCAATCTGAGCAACCTATAGTAAATTTTTTAATTCAACTCTTTCATAATTAATTCAACCGCTTTCTCCAACTGAGGGTCTTTTCCATTCAATCTGTCTACCATTGTGTTCTTCAAGTAGATATCAGGTTCAACCCCATGCGTTTCAATATTTTTCCCGTCAACCCGGTAGCATCCCCACGAAGGTAAACGATAAAACGAACCATCGACCAATGTTTTTCCTGATGTAAAGATGAGCCATCTATAAGTTTCAGTTCCAACTATTGTTCCTAATCCCAGCGCTCTAAATCCTGCGGCAGTTAATTCGGCATCGCTTAATGACTGCTCATTAATCATCAATACAATAGGTTTATCAGAAGGCACAAAGTTTGGCTGCGGCGTTAACTTACCTCCACGGTATTTCCAATTCATGTATGTTCTCTGACTCAGTGTTTGAAGCACTTTGTCATGTACGTTGCCGCCGCGGTTGTAGCGAAGATCGAGTATCAATGCATCACGGTAATGCGCTTCGTTTGCTACTTCTTTCAGGAATCTATTAAGTTCACTACCGCCCATGTTCTTCATGTGAATGTATGCGATTCGCTTGTTAGACTTTTCATCGACTATATCCTGTCGACTATCCATCCATTCGTCGTAGAGGTGAGTTCGCCTGGTGTTCACGGTTTCGGGGTGAATATTTACGTTGAATTCTTCTCCATCCCGTTTGAAAGTAAGCTTTACTTCGTCTTCTTTAAATGAGCCGGTAAAATAAAATTCGCGGTTCACGGTTTCGTCTATCTTCATCCCGTTAACTGCAATAAGTTTATCTCCCGGTTTAACATTTTTCCCTTCTTTATCAATGGCGGATCGTTTAATTACCCTCTCAACTTTATACGGATCGTTATTATCGAAAAGAAGACCGACTGTAATCGTGTTGTTTTCGTAAAACGTATCTTCTTCTTTACCGGTCGATGTAAAACCAAGGTGCGATGAATTCAATTCGCCCAGCATATCGTTAGTCAAAGTACGCAGGTTGGCGCGGGTTTTCACATGCTGAAGAAACTTACCGTATCTTTCCTTCATTTCGTTCCAATCTATTCCGTGGTAGTTATCATCATAATAGTTCTCGCCAAGATTAGCCCAGGTCTCATAAAACATTTGTGGGAATTCCTGCGCAAGATTTTTCGAAAACTTAAAATCAATCGGTATTTTTTTCGTTTTATTATCCGATACTTTCAATTCATGTATTGAACCACCGGTTAAAACATAATGCTTGCCTTTCGCTTCACATATTTGATATGCGTAACCGCTTGTACCGCTAATCTTTTTCGTCTCCTTTTTATCGAATGGCTTTAGTGTTGTTTTCCATAGCGCGTTACCTTCGGAGTCATGATTGGATACAAACAATACGTGAGTGTCATCATCCTTCTGAATTATATAAGGTGATCCCTGGTTACGCGGCTGAGTGGCAATTCCCTCCCACCTGTCTTGCAAGTTGTTAAAGTCAATTTTAACAACCGGCTTGGATGTGTCTTTCTTTTCTTCATCTGCAAACAATTTATTGAATCGATCAGACCTAAACTCATTATCGTACTTCATTAGGGGAAGGCGATAAATCTCAGCGTCTCGCGTTCCTCGCGGATACCCTGCATTAAACGGATCACTGCTAAAATAAATGTACTTCCCATCGGGTGACCAAAAAGGTTCGGTTTCCGTCATTCCCGTTTTTGTGATGTGATGTGTTTTCTTGGCTTCAACATCGTACACAAAAATGTCATGTTCAAAATTTCGGTACGCGGTATAAGCGATGTATTTATCATCCGGTGAGAAAAAAGCAGGCGATGGATAGATAGCCCAGAACTCATCGCGTACAACGGTTTCACTTTCCATTGACTCTGTATCAAATACTCGCAGTTCATTACGACCACTAAAATAAGTCGCTTTGGTTCGATCTGGGTTTAGATTTATTTCCTGGTTGTTCTGCGAGTCGCTTGTATGTTGCTTTTCCTTACCTGTTCCATCAGCACTTATTGTAAACAAATTTAACCATCCTTTAACCGTACGATTATATAGGATGGTTTTGTTATCCTTAAGCCATAGAACTTCGATAACCCTTTCCCCAGGATCCGTATTTAGTTCCTTGATAAATTTGCCTTTTATATCACTTACGAAAAGTCTTCCACGGCTAACGAATGTTATCTTTTTTCCATCCGGCGAAACGTTAAAATTCGTCACCTTTCCTTTTACGTTAAATTCTTTGTCAAACTTTGTAACGTTATTATGATATAGTTCAATAGGGATCAGAGATGATTCGTTTTTAGCTACATCATATTTGTATAACTGGTAATCTTTTTCGAAAACAACCAAAGTTCCGTCGACATTTACTCGCGGACGTTTTATTGATGTTTCGAAATTCGTTAGTTCTTCAGCACTTCCGTTAACAAGTTTGAACAGGTTAAATTCCTCATTACCGCGATCCGAAACAAAATAGAGATTGCCGTTCTTGTCGAAGGTGGGAAACATATCTTTTCCGCGGTAAGATGTATGCTCTTTATATTCCTTTGTATCAAAGTTGTATGATTTTATATCGGGATTATAATCACCTTTGTATCTTTTCCTGGTTGCAAATCGAATACTCTCCCATGATTCGTTGAAATACAAGCTGCCGTTTTTCGGATGTTCCGCTATGTTATGTTGCCTGTTTTTGAAACCGTTGAACAAACGGATAGGCGTGCCGCCATTTATCGATACTTTATAACTTGTTACATTATTGTAGCGGTTAGAGTTAAAATAAATATACTCGGAATCCCACGACCACGACTCTACATAGTCATTGGCATCAGTGAATGTTAGCTGCTCTATTTCGCCCCCTTCTGCCGGCATAACATAGATATTTGGATTACCGTCCTGTCTGCCGGTGAATGCTATCCACTTACCGTCCTGTGAATAAGCAGGATTTGATTCGCGTCCATCCATCGCTGTTATACGTAATGCAAGTCCTCCGTCTGCGGAAACCTTCCATAGATCATTGTCGTATGCGAAAACTATTTTTGATGCATCAGGCGAAGGCGCGGGGTCGCTTGTAAAAAATATGTTGGATTGTGCAAGGAGTGAAACTACCGACAAGATGTTTAGGAGAATCGTGATTATTTTCATTAAAGTCCTCTTATTCTATTGGCTCATATACGTGGTAACAAACTAAATAATTTCAATCAAAGTTTGACGTCTCAAAACAAAAGAAGTGTTATTGGCTCAAATAGATAGTTCGAAATTCGATTGCGACTACTTTTGACCGTAGACAAAAATAGTCGCGACTTTTTTTGCCTTTGGGTGAAAATAGTCGTATCATCAAAATGAAATATTTGAGAGAACAATTATGGTTAAAAGCCGATCGCTAACCAAGAAAATAATCGAAGACCTAAAAAATAAAATGGTATTTGTAGGTGGTCCTCGACAAGTTGGTAAAACAACTTTGGCAAAAGATTTAGTATCCAAAGGTTTTCCTTCTAAAAATTATTTCAACTGGGATTTTAAGCCGGACAGGGAAAAAATTATGGGTTATGAATTCCTTGGGGAAAAGAGCTTACTAATCTTCGATGAAATTCATAAGTACAGAAACTGGAAAAATCTTATTAAAGGTATTTACGATACCAAAAAAGACAAATACAATTTTTTAATTACCTGCAGCGCACGGATGAATATATATAGAAAGGGGGGCGATTCATTGCAGGGTCGTTATCACTATTACACATTGCATCCTTTTTCTTTAGCTGAAATTACTAACATAGCAAATACTTTCGAACCATTTGAAGAGTTGATGATACCGGGCAAATCATATGAAAATGAATTTGAAAGTTTAGATAAATTTGGAGGATTTCCAGAAGTCTTTCTCAAACAAAATTCGCGTATCTTAAGGCGCTGGCACAACGAAAAGATAGAAAGATTATTCCGCGAAGAAATTCGCGATGTAGAAAATGTCCGAGATCTAGGTAATATGAATTTACTTGCAGATATGCTTCCCCGTAAAGTTTCTAGTCCGCTTTCGATAAATGCCATAAGGGAAGAATTAGAAGTGAGCCATAAAGCGGTAAGTAACTGGTTAATGATCCTTGAAAACTTTTATTATCATTTTAGAATTTATCCCTTCCATAAAAATGAAACGCGAGCAATTAAGAAAGAAGCAAAGCTGTATTTAACGGACTGGTCGGAAATCCCAAATGAAAGCGCACGATTTGAAAATTTGATAGCGTCTCATCTTCTTAAATTTACGCAATATTTAACCGAGTACGAGGGGTATAAAATTAATTTGGGATATCTTAAAACTAAGGATAAGAAGGAAGTTGACTTTTTAGTAAGTGTAAATAAAAAACCGTGGTTCGCTATTGAAGTTAAATTAAGCGATACAACACCATCCAAAAACTTGCTCTACTTTAAGGAAAGGCTGAAGATTCCGTTTGCCTACCAGGTTATTAAAAAAACAGGAATAGATTTTGTGAAAGAGGGTATTCGTGTAATTTCTGCGGATAGATTTTTGTGTGGATTAGTTTAATATAAGATTCAATTATTTTTTTGTATTCAAGACTTACGATACGTAATTAATATTACACAATTCAAATAGGAAATAACTTATTATACTTTCATAAACATTTTTGAGTAAAGAATATGACATGGATAATCATACCGTTGCTTTCCGCTATACTTGCACTATTTTCGTTAATGTTGAGTGATAAAGAACGTAAATGGCCATTCAAGTTTTCTATATTCTTAATTCTTTTGTTAAATATAGCTATTGTAATTAACAACCATTCTGAATTTACCAAGAAAGAGCTTGTACGGGAAATTGTCTTAGAAAAGTTGAATAAAAATACAACAAGATTTATTGATTTAATTTCTGATGCATTATTTTGTGCAACAGATGGTTGGTGGCCTTCGAATCAAGACGAATTTTTTTCATTCAAAACCGCGAACATAATTAGCAACGAATTGAATATAAAGAATAAAGCAAGATTTAGAGTTGATGATTTAAGGTGGTATCAAGCTTTTAATAAAGAGGCCAATAACATTGATTCAATTTACAATCATTTATTAAGTAGCTTTGGTAATTACTTAGAGTCTGATCTTATTATACTATTAATCAAATTTAAGGATTCACGTCTAATAATGTTATCAAAAACTATAACTAAAATAACTCAAATAGATGAGAAATACAGTTTTGCAAGGGTTCCACTATTAGCTTGGCAACAGGAAAAGGTAATAGAAAAAGATTTAATTATTTTAAATAAGCTTTACAAATATCTCAGAAATGAACTTCATTCTAGAGAGATTTATTTACATGAAGATTGGTTAAAACCAATAGTTGATGAAGGAAAAAAATATTTTGGAATGGATAGGTTTGATAAAACTGATCTGCTAAATTTTAGAAATCAAAATCCAGACGCGCCTAATCCAATGAGATTTGGAAAAGGAGATCCTAGGAAAAATAAATTAGAAGATACAAGTGAATAACAAAATTCTTACATCCTTCTCCAAACAATTTTATCGCCTTCTTCAATCCCGTGTTTTTCAGAGTAGCCGGCGTTTACTTCAACAACATAAATAGCAGGTCGAACAGATGGATAACTGTTTTCATCAAAAGGCACGGCATTTTTGTGAATCTTGACTATCTCGTTTGCTTTGTTAACAAAAATTATATCAAGCGGCATAACCGTGTTACGCATCCAGAATGACTGAGGGAATTCGTAAGGAAAAATGAAAAACATGCCTTGTGTGTCTTTCATTTTGTCGCGATACATCAGACCTTGTGTCCTGGAGTCATCGTCTTCCGCAATTTCAATATCAATTTTTGAAATAAATTCACTGGTTGATGTTTGAAAAGTTAGTTCGCCGTTTTTAACAAAGTCATAAGCAGTAACTGTTTTCAATTTTTCATCGCCTGTTGTGTTGGATTTATTGCTAAATGTTGAAAACGCAAAGAATGCGATTAAAATAACGAATAATGCAGCAGCCGTAATTTGAAATACTTTATTTTTGTTTGCCGCCTTGTCGGATTTCTTCTTCGATTTTTTTTTGGACATTTATAACACCCACAAACTTTTTGAATTATAAATCAGGATTAGTTGTTAAATTTTAATATGCTAAAATAGTATAATTCGCTAAATCATTTTATGTCAAAATTAATAGAACGAATCGAAATAGAATTATCTGCGACTCAGGAAAAAATGATCCGCAGCGGTTGGGGAAACGAAACTATTGATAATACAACTGTCGAAAAAATCACTTATCTGTCGGATGACTTACACGTAAAAGGTTATGTTGCTTACCCAAACGATAAATTTCAGAAATATCCCTGCGTAATCTGGTGCAGGGGTGGTATTGGTAGTGCAGGCGCAATAGATAAATTCAACGCACGCGGTATGTTCGGGCAGTTAGCAAGCTGGGGCTACGTTGTATTCTCAAGCCAGTACCGTGGAAACGATGGAGGTGAAGGGTATGATGAGTTCGGCGGCGATGACCTAAACGATATCATAAACCTGCTTCCTTTGGCAGATGAAATTCCACATGCCGATACTAGTTCATGGGGGATTGAAGGCTGGAGCCGCGGGGGCATGATGACATATCTTACACTAACCCGTTCGGACATTTTCAAAGCCGCTATTGTAACCGGAGGAATTGCAAATCTTAGATGTAACTCTGAAGAGAGTCGTTTTATGCGTAATCTTTATGAACGCACTATTGGTAAGTACGGAAGCAAAGAGTTCAACGAGAAATGTCACTCGCGTTCAATTATCAACTTCCCGGAAATACTGTCAAAAAATACACCGCTGCTGATTATTCATGGAACAAAAGACGATCGTGTTCTTCCACATGATTCTATAGATTTATCGTATAAACTACTAGAGAACGATATTAAGTTCAAACTTGTTATGTTGGAGGAGGGCCATCACTTTTTGAAAGCACATCGAAAAGAAGTTGATCGATTAAGAAAAGAGTGGTTAGAAAAGTATTTGTGATTAGCCGCGAAGCCTCTAAGGCTCGAAGAATTTTTGTTAATATTCAGCTCTGATCTTTAAAGTATTTTGTCAGTAAATGATATAGCTACATGATTACTACTTTTTCATTTACCACAATGAACACAAAGGTTTCACAAAGGGCACAAAAAAATCCTGTAATAATTTTGCATTGTGAAGCTCGTGAATTCATAGCGTCCATCGCAGTTTTTTCAATCCTACAATGTAATGGGGATCGGTGGGTTTGAGGTCTTCCTGTTGCATTAGTTGATGTGTTCTCGTAACTTAAATAAGGACATAAATATCTTATAATTTGCCCCAATTAAAATACAATCATACGGAGGGAAAGTAATGAAATTGGTCAGATTAATTTCCTGCATTATTGTAGTTTTGATTTTTACTATTGGTTGTAAAGAGGACTCACCGAGCGAACCAAATGAAACTAACAACGCGCTCATTAGCCAATCAGTTGGTACTGAAGGCGGTATAGTAGAAACTGATGAACTAAGCATATCAATACCGGGTGGTTCATTTTCATTTGAAACGGACGTAAGCATAACAAAAGCTGAAAAGCAGTCGGACTACAGCGATGTCTCTTCAACAAACTGGTTTACAATCGAAGGAATACCAGTTGACTATTCACTGCCGATAAACATTTCATTATCAGTGGATGATGTACCTGAGGGTTTGCCATTAATTATGATCAGCGCGCCATGTTTCAGTACAAGTGTTAACTCCGTGCGAGAAAGTTTTTATTTCCTGGAAGCAAACTATTCCGAAGGAAAACTAAATGTTGCAATACCGGCTGTAAGCAATAACGGATCATTGTTAAAAACCAACGAAGGAGGAAAATTTAGTTATACTGTTTGGGGAAGTATCAAAGGATATTTCGGTTACACATCCATTAACGAACATTTTTACATAATAGCAAAAGAGGGAACATCCCCGCTGGCTGTTTCGAACCTGGGCGAATACCTCGAAGATGCTTACACGTCTATAAAATCAATGGGATTCGATTATTCAAGACGCACTGCATGGCCGATAAATGTGAAGATTATAAAAAATTTGGGTATTGACGGTGCATACTCAGCTTCGCCGTTCGGTATCAATAGAGATTTTATTGAAATAAAGTCCGCCCTGCTAAATGATGAGCTGACCAGTAAGGTTACTGCGGGACACGAGTTTTTCCATTTTGCTCAATCAATGTACGAACCGTTTACTCAATTCAACAGGGGCGTTGATATGATAGTTGATTGGGCAAGTAACCAGGTCACCGGTTCAAATAAGTTTAAGCCGAAACAGCTTTGGCTTGATGAAGCCAGCGCAGTTTGGATTGAAACAAAATTTGCGAAGAATGCTGACTATATATCCGCTTCTTATGAATCTGCCGTTCACAACATGCCCTTTGCTGGATACAAAGAAATAGTTGATGGAAACCCGGCTTCTTATGGCTATGGAATGTTCCCGTTTATTAAGTATTTAGTAAAAGCCGAAGGTGAGGATGTAGTTAAAAAAGCATACGATGAAATATATAAATCTGCTCACCCGCTAACAGCTATAAGTCTTGCTTCAGACGGTGATCTTAATAATCATTGGCATACTTTTATTAAGGAGCTATGCGCAGGAGAGATCGTAAAAGATATTAACTTGATGCAGCTTAAAGCTAATGCAGGATCTACGGAAGAAAAAATAACTTCATTAGACGAAACTGATAAAACTCTCAATGCCACTCTTAATGAACTTTCAGCCAAGATATACTACTTCCCTCTAGATTTTACCAAGACTAATGATATCGTTCCAATAAAATTCTCTGTTACTAAAGGAGCTATTTCAGTATTTAAATTTGCCAATAGGTCGCTTGACTTACTACGTCATTCAAAAAGCATTGTGAGTTTGCCTAACTTGAATTTATTAAAGGATGAGGGCGCTCGAATATATGTTGTTCATTCGCTGGGAACAATCTCGCATCCTTATACCGGCTCAACCGCGGCTTCGCTCAGCTATTCAATTCAAGCGCCGCAATTCGATCTAAGTCTTTACAACGAAATGCATCTTACGATTGTTTGCAGAGCTACGAGGAAAAATACAGCAGGGGACAGTGATGTTCGATACGAATACCCGCACAGTCAAAACTCGGTACTTCGTATTGATAACTTCAGCGGTTCGTTCAGTGACAATACTTTCTCCGTTGATTTTATGGATCAGAAAGGATCATGGAATGCTGAAATAATTTCTGCATCTGCTTCGGCTTCAGTTGACATTGCTAATCTGAAAGCGACTAACATCAAACTTGATTTGAATTTCAAACCAAAGAATAATGAGTTCGTTGAATTCAAGCAGCAAATTCACATCTCCGAGTTACCTTTTACTGAAAAGTACGACTATTTGAAGTTCAGCTTACGAGGGGCTGATATAGGGCATGTTATAACCAGTTTTATGGATCGCGAAGACGAATACCCGAATTTATTTATCGAATATATGGATTTAAAGTTTGATGAAGATTCTTACATTGGATTAACCTTTTATCAAAGATAAATTAAAAGAGGGTTGTCTTTAAAAGGCAACCCTCAGTCTCACTATTTTACCCTTGTGTATGTCATTTCCATCCACTTCATTTCTTTACCTTCATAATTCATGTACATAGTAAAAATTGATTTATCTTTATCTACAATTTCCAAAACGGATTTAAACTTGATATCGCCTTTTGACATTGGGTCCGACATAACGCCATTATAGGTTATAGTTTTATTATCAGCATCGTAAGTTCCTTCCGACCTTGCAATGCCGGTCCCCATATCATCAATCCAGATATTTACAAATTTCTTTTTAACATTATCGTATCCTTCGATTGAAATACCGTTAAAAGGCATTCCCATAGATGTACCTGAATGTTCCATCTTCAGGTATCTGCCGCCCATCAGCATTTCTGCCTTTACGCTTCCTTCGGACAGCATTGGCTCGGTATCAGGCGCCATCCATGCCTTGGTGCTGGTTTTCCACTCCCCTGAATTTTCGGCAAGCATCTTGTGCATCTCACCTGGTGTCATATATTCAGTCCAGGCCTTCATGTTTTCGTCCATTTGCGCCTTATCCTCTTGGGCATATAGAGAGCAAACGCTTATTAAAAGGAATGTTACAAGAAATTTTTTCATTGATCCTCCTGTTTGATTTGAAATATAAATTTACCCCCTCGCAAACAGGGAGAAAATTACAGCAGAATTTTGATCAAATCAAGAAGAAAAACCACGCAATTCAATTTCTATAACGCCTTACCTGAAGTGTACGGCATTTCTAACTGCTTGATGAGGTGCAACTGAATGGTAATAGTTTGAAACTGAAGCTCGTTGATTTGCTGATGGTGATTGTTCAATTTCATCCGGTCGCTGAATGCTGTTAATTCTGTAAACCGAATTTTGCCTATCATTATATTGAGGAGCGGGGTCGTATTGTATTTTATGATTATGTTCTTTGTCGTTAATAAAAACTTCTTTTTGGATGGATTTCATATGATTCCTCGGAATCCTAAGATAGTTTTCAAAACCGGAAGGCGGCTTCCTTAATTTGTGTGTGATAAAAGATACAATTAAAGCTAGAATAAAAATTATAGATACGTAAAGGAGCGCCTGGTATATTATTATGTTAAGACCCATTTTGGTAAACCTTTCATTCAGAATTATTTTGAGCGATTACCCAATCAATGTGCCAGGATAAAATAGTGATATATAGTCTGGTTTGGGGGTTTACGATTTGTTCAGATGTATCAAAATTAGAAATGGTTGTTAATGAGTCAAAGAAGTTAAGCAAGCGTTTTACAAGATGAAGATAAAAATTAACTTTATGAGTTATGAGTTTTTTATAACGGCTAACCAATTATCATCCCAGCGTTGTTCAAATTCGCTTCGGCTCATTGAATTCAAGAATCTTTTCTTGTTTGAATCCATAAGAAATATTCTGTTTTGTGAATAGCCGTACACAATTACCCAATGTTCCCAATTGTCAATAGTAATTAACATTGGCTGCCCCTGTTCAATAGATTGCTCAATATCTTCGATAGATGCGCGATCATTAATTACCACTTTTAGATTATTTGCGCAGAGGAAGTTAATTATTGGTTGCGTATCGGTTCCGTCTTCTTTGCTTGTTCCAAGCGAGGATTCAATTTGTTCGTGTGTTAAATCAATTCGGTAGTAGGATAAAACTACGTACACAGATTGTACTGCGCAGGAATAATTATCTACCTGGATTGATCGCTGTATGCTACTGAGCAATTTAGGATTTTTCCGCAATGATTCTTCGAGAATCCGAATTCTATTGTATGTGAAATCAAGTATTTGCTTAATCAATTGAGCGAAGTAATCATTTTTTAAGATGGGAATGTAATAATCTTTGAATTTAGATGGAGCTTAAGCGAAACCGGATTTTAATTAAATAACTTATCAAATTCCTCTAAACGGGCCTCAAGTTTTTCAATCTTTTTATTGAATTTTTTCATTCTCATTTCGAATTCACTCATATCTAATTGTAATAAATCTTCATCTATACCATGAAAAGCCTCATGGTACCTTGAGTCAATGTTGGTATAAGGATTTATAAACGATTCATTCATTACATCCAAATCAGCGAACAAGTTAGCCAGCCTGTTTCCGTTCTGCTCAAAAACTCGTTTGTTTTTCGCAGAAGATTCGTTTGATGAAAGAGCTGCTACATTCAATCCATTAACTGATGCACCGGGGTTTAATAATTCGAATGCTTCGTCTAATGAATTGAGATCACTTAAGATCGCTGCTTTGTGCAGGTTTGTCTTGCTTATTCCGTTATCATTAAACAAGTTACCGGAAAACAGAATGCCGGCAGAGATTACAAAACTTAACATTGCCGATGTATAAATTTTTGTTACATATCTATTATTTATTCGTCCGGGAAAACTTGATGAAAGTACGATTCTTTTGATTCTAGTGAGCAATTGATTTTTATTTCCCGTCAGTGCCAAAGCCGAATTTTCTTTCATATGTGAATATTCGGCAACCTTAAGAAGGGTGTTCGCGTATAAAATTTTGTTCCCGGTTTCTTCAACAACGATATCGTCGCAGCATTTTTCTCGTTCGATATCAATCTCTTTAGCTATTAACCTTATGAAAGGGTTAAAGAACAGCAGGGTTTCGCCCAGCGACTGTAACAATTTGAAAACCGGGTCGAGCCTTTTAAGATGCGCAAGTTCGTGCAGAACAATTATTTCCAACTGTCCGCGCGATAAGCCTGTTAACAATGCAAGCGGGATAATAACCGCCGGCTTAATTACCCCGTTAACTATAGGTGAACAAATTTTAGATGATACAAAGACTGAAGGAGTTTTAACGAGGTTAAGTTTACCTGATAAAGCGCTTACGATTTGGTTGAGCAATTTATTTCCGTTGCAGTCACTATTTAATTTTAATACACGCAGTCCATTAATAGATATCACATACTTTGCTATCGAAACAACTAAGCCAACAAACCATGCCAAACTAACATGCGAACTGTACTCAAACAACGTTTCAAAGGCCGAGTTAGTATATGCCGCAATGTTCGAAAAAAATGCATTGTAAACATTTTGCTCGTCACCCAAATTTACATACAGGTAGCCGTTTAGTAGATAAGCTTCACCGGTTCCGGAGCTGTTAAGCACAGTTATAAAAGAGTAGGCTGTAATTACAAGTATACCTAAGAATGAAATATAGCTTAGCCAATACCTCAATATTGAATTAGTTTCATGAACAAAGCGTAAAATAAACTTAAGCGCAGTATAGATTATCAACCCGTAGCAAAGAGAACTTAGCAGCGAAACCACTAAAGCTTTAGAAAGATCCTCGGGTATTATTCCCAAAATTTCAGTAATCATTTGTATTCTCTAAACTGTCGAGAAACTCGCGTATTTCCTCTATTTCTTTTGCCGAGGTTTTGGTGTTTCCAAGCGCTTGTAAAACCAATTTTGAAGTGGAGCCGCTGAATGCCGAGTTGACCAATTTATTTATTAGGTATTTCTGCGTTTCTTTTTCCTTTAGAATTGGAAAATAAACATGGCTTTTAGTCTTCTTATTCCTGCCAACTAATCCTTTTTCCAGCATTATCTGCATCAATTTTAAAGTTGTGGTATAGCCCGAGGTTTTATGTTGTGAAATAGTATTGTGCACCTCGCGCACAGTCGATTCGCCTTTCTCCCAAAGTATCTTTAGAATTTTAAGTTCGGATTCAGTGGGTTTTAACTTATTATCCAAGCCTTTCTCCATAGTTTAGAATTATGACGAATTTATGTTACGAATGGTTTCGTATGGTATTAAATAATACTCAAAAAGCTACACAAATTAATTATTAGGAATTGTCTAAAGTTACCGGCAATAATTTCGATAATTGGATTGCATATTAGCACCTCTTTCTTGGAGAAAGATGAATGGGACAAGGATGTATAACAACGAAGCAATAATTTCGGCAGCAGAACATAACCTCGATCATGTAAATGAAACCAAGCTCGCCCAGCTGAAGGAGTTTTACAGGAAGTATGTAAAATACACCCGTAAAATTAAACACGATATTTACACTAAAATTAATGATAAGTCATTACTACTTAACTCACCTCTGCCGGATACCCTTAATGAACATTTTGTTTATTACAAGGAGGCCCCGTGGTACTGGACATATTCGAATCCTGTTCGCTTATACCTTGAAAAAACTTACAATATTAATCTAAAAAGATTGACTAGTGCAAATCCACAGAAACTGATTTTTGATTTTTATAATAAATGGGTTTATTCGAGAAACAACAATGACTCTAAGTATTTTGCGCTATCGGTTATAAAACAAATAAGGGATTCAAGGCAAAACGCACTAAATCTTTTAATGCAGGCGACAATACTTACTTTTGAAGATAATCTATATAATCCGTCGTCATCTATACTACATTTCGAAGAAGCCGAAGAAGTGCTTCATACAAAAGAACTCGAAGACCAGGGTTCTTTTGAAATCAGGTATATTATAAAAATTTTCAAAGGTTTTACATGCCTTAAGCAGAATGAATACGCCAAGGCAAAATTGTACTTCGAAGAAGCGCTCCAGTTAAAAGAAAACGGTATTGTGGCAAAGTTTCACTTGGCGCTAACCTCCGTGCATTTAGGAGATTTGACTAATGCACTGGAATATTCCAGGGAAGTATATTATTATGATATAGACCGCATTAGTGAATGTTTGAGGAAAAACTTAAATGTACTACTCGAATATTACCTGGAAGATTCAATTTGCAGTTATTTTTTTAACGATAGTGTATCATACGAACTTCTGCCGATTTTCGAAACCAGGATAAACGACTTAATTAGTGCAGGCCAGGTTCGATTTGACAAGATCAAAGAAAATGTAATAACGCTTAAGGATATAAAATGGTACAAAGAAAACGGAAAATTAGTAAAGTCTAATATCGATTTTACGGAGTCGTATATTAAAAAATTCCAGAATACTGATAATATTTTTATCCTTGAATCAATTTCTGCTATCGAACAAAAGTTTGTTAGCTCGGTAAGAACCATACTTCAAAAAATTGAAAACGATTTTAAGGAGAATATTAGTAAGCAACTGGATATATATAACGTAAAAATACAGGAAGATAAAGAACTTCAGAACCGGATAAAAAAAGATCTGGAGATAAGCAAGAAAAGATTGGATGAAAAACGCGATGCCGCACTAAAAAATTTCGAGTACACAATGGATGACAAGATTGAAGTGGCGGACAACCGTGTTAAAAATCTTGAGTTTTCCGATGAACTTAATCCGGCAAACTCTTTTAAAAATTCAATGATGTATAGCCTTATGCTTGCACTACTTGTCCTGGTACTCGGCGGATTTGCCGAATATTCAAACGGATACGGACAGGATTCTTTAGGTGTGAGCAATGTTGTCGCTTACGTAGTATTAAGCGGATCAAAATGGGGAGCGCTAACTTTTGTGATAGGTCTATTCATTTCGCTTATGATGTCTGCTACAACCAGCCTGGAAAAGGCCAAATTAAAACAAAAATATATTAAAGAGCTAAGCAGACTAAAAGATGAAAAAACAAAAGGTCTGCGTCGTATAAAAGAAGACTCTGAATCCGCTTCAAAAGCATTGGAAGAGAGAACCGCTAACAAAATAGCTTCTTACGAAGCTCAGATAAAAGAGTTACATGCGAAAAAAGAACAGGACGAAAAAAGTCTGCGTAAAAATGTTTCGACCAAAGTTAAAACCGAAACAAATACCCTTATCGAGCTGATCGATTATTATAAATAGTTGGCTAATATTAGCCACGTGCGTAACTCTTAGTACTCAAACCTGCCAGAAATTTCGTTTTTAACCGCTAATTGACTGGTACGATATTCGAACCGTATGTGTGAACATAGTAGAATTGAATTAATTGCTACTAAAATAATTCGTTCAATATTACAATTTATTAATACATGCGAAAAAGATGTCTTTAAAGATTTGTTCTGTAATTGGTGCACGTCCGCAATTCATAAAAGCTAGTCCATTAAGTGAAGCTTTGCGTGAAAGTTTCGAGGAAGTTATTATCCATACAGGTCAGCATTACAGCTACTCGATGTCCGATATCTTCTTCAAAGAATTGAACATGCAGAAACCTAATTACAATTTAGCCATTGGAAGTAGTTCGCACGGCGAGCAAACCGGAGCAATGCTTAAGAGTATTGAGAAAGTATTGCTGGCAGAATCTCCCGATTTTGTTTTAGTTTATGGTGATACCAACTCAACTTTGTCCGGTGCATTAGCTGCGGCAAAACTCCATATCCCTGTAATTCATATTGAAGCAGGTTTGCGAAGCTTCAATAAAAAGATGCCTGAGGAAATCAATCGAATTCTTACCGATCATATGTCCGAATTTTTATTTGTACCATCAAAGATATCTGTTGATAATCTAAATAATGAAGGTATCACTTCCGGAATCTTTGAAGTTGGCGACATAATGTACGACGCAATTCTAAATGCAAAAGTTAGAGCGTTGGAAAATTCGGTTATTCTTAATGAGCTGAACTTAACTCAATCCAATTACATTTTAGCAACAATTCATAGAGCTGAGAATACAGATGATTATTTCAAGCTTCAAAACATTTTTACCTCTTTTGCCAACATTAATAATAATATTGTAATTCCACTCCATCCGCGTACAAAGAAAATGATGGAAAGATTCAACCTGGAATTCTCCGAAAATGTAAAAGCAATTGAACCCCTCGGCTATTTGGATATGATAAATCTTATGCAAAATTCATTTTGTGTTATTACAGACTCAGGCGGTATTCAAAAGGAAGCTTACTATTTAAAAACTCCCTGTGTTACGCTAAGGGAAGAAACCGAATGGACGGAAACAATCGATGTTGGATGGAATTCATTGGTGGAGATACAATCCGAAAAGATAGTTGAGGCAGTAAAGCGAAGTAATTATGTGAGAACATTAAATCACCCTGACCTTTACGGTAAAGGAGATACCGCAAAAAAAATAAAAAGTATTTTACTGAAAAGTACAAATGAGAGAAAAACATGTGCGGCATAGCAGGAGTATTAAATTTAGAAGGTAAATATTACGAGAGCATAGATCATCATCTAAACGTAATGAACGACCTACAGGCGCACCGGGGCCCCGATGGAAAGGGAATTTGGAGTCATAAAAATAAGCACATTGGATTTGCACATAGACGTCTAAGTATAATCGATTTGTCAACCGGTGATCAGCCTATGATCGACCAAGCCGGGAATGTTATTGCTTTCAATGGTGAAATATATAATTACATCGAACTAAAACAAGAATTAACCGAATACTCGTTTAAAACTTCATCGGATACTGAAGTGATTTTGGCTGCGTATCACAGATGGGGATTCAGTTGTGTTGACCATTTTGAAGGGATGTTTTCATTTGTGATCTGGGATGAAAAAAACTCTACGTTTTTTGCTGCGCGAGATAGGTTTGGCATTAAGCCGTTTTATTATTTACGAAATGCCAATAATTTCTATTTCGCTTCAGAACCGAAAGCTCTTTTACCATTTGTGAATGAAATAAAAACAAACCCTAATGCGTTAAAAGACTACCTTACATTCCAATTAGTTCTCGACGGTAAAACTTTATTCCAGGACATTTCCGAGTTATTACCTGCTCATAAAATGATCGTTAAAAATGGCAACATGCAAATTAAACGTTATTGGCAAGTTGAGTATGAAATAGATTTAGATCATACGCAAAAATTCTTTTACGAAGGTGTAAGAGAATTATTACATGAGTCAGTTAAAAAACATTTAAGAAGTGACGTACCCGTTGGAGCCTATCTCAGTGGTGGAATTGATTCAAGTATAGTTGCATCGTTAGCGTCCAAGTATACTAACTACAGTGAAACTCTCGCATTTACCGGTAAGTTCTCAATCGGCGAATCCTACGATGAGAGTATGTACGCCCGCACGTTGGCAAACGAACGGGGTATCCATCTGCATGAACTGGATATAACCAGTAATGACTTTATAAACAGCATTGCCGATATTATTTATCACCTCGATTATCCGGTTGCGGGACCGGGCTCTTTTCCGCAATATCATGTATCCAAACTTGCTTCCGAAAATCTGAAAGTTGTTTTGGGCGGACAAGGCGGCGATGAAATATTTGGCGGGTACGTTAGATATCTTGTTGCTTATTTCGAGCAATGTATAAAAGGTGCTATTGATGATACTTTGAACGATGGAAATTTTATAGTTACATACGAATCAATTATACCAAATTTGAAAGCCCTACAAAATTACAAACCACTATTAAAAGAATTTTGGCGAGACGGGCTTTTTGAAGCGTTGGATAAACGTTATTTCCGTCTTATTAATCGATCGTTAACGCTTAAGGACGAAATAAACTGGGATGCTTTGGGTTACTATTCATCCTACGAAACGTTTCGAAAAATATTTTATGAAAATGACCAGAAGAGGGGCTCGTACTTTGACAGTATGTCGAACTTTGATTTTAATACGCTGCTTCCCGGGTTGTTACACGTAGAAGATAGGGTAAGTATGGCTCATGGGCTTGAATCAAGAGTGCCTTTCTTAAACCATAAGTTGGTTGAATTCGCTGCAACAATACCTGCTAATATAAAATTTAAAGACGGCACACTTAAAAGAGTTCTTATTAACTCACTGCGCGAAGAATTACCGGATAAAATTGTAAATAGAAAAAACAAAATGGGCTTCCCTGTTCCATTAAACGAATGGCTGAACAACGGTTTACGTGGTTTTGCATTCGATATGTTTAACTCTCAGAAAGCGAAAGACAGACCCTATTTCAAATCAGAGGAAATTTTAAAAGGCATTTCAACAGAGCCTCAATTTGGTAGAAAAATTTGGGGATTGTTGTCACTCGAACTTTGGCATCAGCAGTTTATTGATAAACAACAGTATTATAAAAGCTTGTTAAATGAAAAAGAAGAATTAGCAGCAAATGTGGCATAGCAGAAATTTAAACTATAACAGGAAAGTATAAAATGGTCTTTTGGCTATTGGGAATTTCAGGAGCTGGAAAAACGACTTTAGGAATAAAACTAAAAGAATTATTTGAAGAATCAGGAAAGGATGTTTTTCTAATTGATGGTGATTTCGTCCGGGATTTTTTTGACAATGACCTGGGGTACTCTAAGGAAGATAGAGCAGCAGTTACTAAAAGAATGATATTTGCGGCTTATTCGCTTAGCAAAAATAACATCGTAACAATAGTTTGCAACATCACCCCGTTTGAAGAATTAAGGCAGTTTGCAAGGAAAAAATTAAACGGATATAACCAAATTTATTTGAAACGTGATACAAAAACGTGCAAAGAGAATGATGTAAAAAACATGTACAAACTAAATAATGGTAAAACGGAAATAGTTGGAATTGACTTACAATTTGATACGCCGATAAATAACGATCTTATGCTGGATACTGATGCCCAGGAAATTGATGAATCGCTCGCGGCGATAAAAGAATTTATACAAAAAAAATATGAAAACTTGCTGAATTGACAATGCATAATAATAAATCAGTTTTTTTAAGAGCCTTGGATGAATACCAAAACTAAGACAGGAATACTCGAATACTTAAGTTCCAAATTGAAGAAGGCAAAAATACTGCCTTTAATGCGAGTATACGACTATGAATACAAGGCTTCTCCTGAATACGCATTGTCAAAAATCCAGGATTACTTTGATGAGGAAATATTAATAGCCCGTTCATCAGCTAAAACAGAAGATACTTCGGAAACGTCAAATGCCGGCAAGTACTCTTCAGTAATGGACGTTACAAAATCAGATTCAAAATTATTGGATAGCGCTATAAACGAAGTGTTTAACTCCTATGGAGATTACTCCGGCGAGGAGGAAATTTTAATTCAGCCGATGCTTAAAGACTTGAAAATTTCGGGAGTAGCGACTACCGCTGATATTAATACCTTGGCTCCTTACTATATTATTAATTACAGCGAGGACGGTGATTCCGAATCGGTAACAAGCGGGAAAAAAAGTATACATAAAAGTTATGTGTCTTTCAGGCATTCTAATATTGATCACAAAGAGAAATTTTTAAAGGAAGTTATAGATGCATGTAAAGAAATAGAAGAGATATTTAATAACCGTTATTTGGATATCGAATTCGGTATAGACAATAATTACGAACTCTATATATTCCAGGTAAGACCTATTGTATTAAGCAATAAAAAGAATTTATCACGAATAAACCTCCAGGATTCATTAAGAAAAATTCATAAAAAAATTGAAAAATTATCAAACTCGCATCCAAATTTATTAGGAAGTAAAGCTATTTATGGTGTAATGCCCGACTGGAATCCTGCTGAGATTATTGGCTTGCGTCCCAAACGGCTTGGACTTTCCTTATATAAGGAACTTATTACGGACAGTATCTGGGCATACCAACGTGATTCCTACGGTTACCGAAATCTTCGTTCCCACCCTCTCTTAATTTCTTTTCTCGGCGTGCCGTATGTTGATGTTAGGGTTTCATTTAATTCTTTTATTCCTAAACAACTTGATGAGAATATCGCTGAAAAGCTTGTTGAGTATTATCTGTTGAAATTGCAAGACACTCCTAAATTTCATGACAAGGTGGAATTTGAAATTATCCATTCATGTTATTATTTGACCCTTTCCGAAAAGTTGGAGGAGTTACTAGAGTATGGTTTCAATAAGAATGAAATTAAGCGAATTGAATTTGCTTTGCTTTGTCTCACAAACGAAATAATCGAAACTAATGATGGTATTTATAAAAAGGACTTGAAAAAAATAGAAGTGCTTAAAGAAAAGTATAACCAGATTTTAGCTTCTCAACTTTCAACAATAGACAAAATTTATTGGTTAATAGAAAATTGTAAAAGATACGGGACTCTTCCGTTTGCGGGCTTGGCCCGTGCCGGTTTTATGGCTGTACAGTTCTTAAAGTCGTTTGTAGAAACAGGCATATTAAGTAAAGATGATTTTCATTCATATATGAATTCGCTCAATACTGTTAGTAAGCATCTTCAATCAGATTTGGAAAAGCTTTCCCAAAAAAAAATATCGCACAACGATTTCATTAATAAGTACGGACATCTTAGACCAGGCACTTACGACATTATGTCTCCGAGCTATAAAGATAATTTCGAGGGCTACTTTTCCATAAATGCTGATAATTACGTGCAACATGAAGAATTCAGATTAACTGAAGAGCAGGTAGTAAAACTAAACACCGCCTTGAGAGAGAACGGGATAAATTCAAATGCAGATAAAATATTCCAATTTATTAAAGATGCTATAGAAGGTCGTGAATACTTAAAATTTGTATTTACAAAATCCTTGAGCACAATTCTCGATCTAATAGATGAATTCGGAGCGCGGTTTGCTATTAGCAAAGATGATTTAGCATACCTGGATATTCAGAAAGTAAGGGAACTCTATTCGAGTCTTGACCAAAGAGATGTTCGAGAAATATTCATGGAGAATATTAATAGAAATAAAATGCTTTATGAACATACTGAAGCAGTTAAATTACCAAGCCTCATAACCAGCCCTGGGGATATTTACAACTTCTATATTGAAGACGAAGAACCCAATTTTATAACAATGGGAAGAATAGTTTCCGATACTGTAATGGAAAAGGATATTGGTAATAATGAATTGCAAAATAAAATTGTCTGCATCCAATCTGCTGATCCCGGGTATGATTTCCTCTTTACAAAAAACATTGGCGGGCTGATAACGCAATTTGGCGGTGCAAATTCTCATATGTCTATACGCTGTGCCGAACTGGGTATACCGTCGGTTATTGGAGCAGGAGAGAATAATTTTCTTAATTGGAGCAATGCAAAAGTGGTTGATATTGATTGCGCAAATAAACAAGTGAACATAGTATCATGAAATTAATTGCCGTTTCACAAAGGCTGGTAGAAGTTGAATCTCACAACGAGATAAGGGATGCTTTAGATGTTCGCTGGTCAGGCTTCTTATTAAAAGCCGGGCTTGTGCCGTTAATTCTACCATCGGGTATAAACCCAGAATTATATTTGAACCAATTCAATGTACAAGGAATATTACACACAGGTGGAAACGATTTGGGAAGAATCTCCAAATCCGGAATTGATAGCGTGAGAGATAATTATGAAAAACAACTTATCTCTTTTGCAATAGAACATCGTATACCTGTTATGGGCGTATGCAGGGGAATGCAGGTAATATCAGAATTTTTTGGAAGTAATGTTGAACCCGTAAAAAATCACACCCGGGTAAGACATGAACTCGTTATAAATGACGATCATGAAATAGCGGTAAAGTTGAGTGGTATTAGCGATGTTAACTCGTATCATAATTATGGCGTTACAAAAGCTCCCGATTCATTTACAATCATTGCGAAAAATAATGATGAAGTTATTGAAGCGATGCACCATACAAAACTAAAAGTATATGCGCAAATGTGGCACCCTGAAAGAGAAAATCCGTTTTGCGAAAATGATATTAAACTTGTAAGAAATTTTTTCACTAAGGAATCCAGTTAAAAATGAAAGCAATTATCCTTGCAGCGGGTGAAGGTAGCAGGCTACGACCGCTAACAAATAATAAACCTAAATGTATGGTTGATCTAGCAGGCAAACCGATTATAGGGTGGCAGCTTGATACATTTAAGAAATGCGGAGTTGACAAAATATCAGTTGTTGCGGGTTTCGAAGAAGATGTAGTTAATTATCCAGGTGTTACTAAATATGTAAATCCAGACTACGATTCAACAAATATGGTCCACAGTCTTTTCTGCGCCGCTAAAGAATTTAACGAAACTATTCTGATTTCTTATGGAGATATAATCTACTCAGAAGAAGTTTTACGGAAATTAATTGACTCTGAAGGTGAACTTGTGATTGCATGCGATGAAGACTGGCTTAGCTATTGGCAGGAAAGATTTAATAATCCTCTTGATGATGCAGAAACCTTTGTGAAAAATGAAAATGGTTATGTGAGGTCTTTAGGGCAAAAGGCAACTACATTAGATGAAATAGAAGGTCAATTTATTGGGTTAGTAAAAGTTAGTGTTAAAGCTATGAACAAACTTCGCCAATTTTATCTTGAAGCTTTGGAAAGCAACGAGCCTGAAAATGCATGGGGTAGCGGAAGACATGTTAAAAAAGCTTATATGACCGACTTGCTCAATTTTGCTTGTTCACAAGGCATGGCAAAGTTCAATTCCATTAATAGGGGGTGGTTTGAAGTTGATTCGATAAAAGACCTGGAAATTGCTAAAAAATATTTGGAAAACGGATTCAAGGGTGACTGTAAACAATGAAGGTTATTAACAAAATAGGTTTTCTAATCAATACACCTGATATGATTAACCATTATCAGAGCGTATGGAATCTGTTATCGCCGGAAAGTTTTGAAATTATTGTCTTCGACGATATTGACCAAATAAAAAGTTTGCTGCCACCGCATTTTTCCGTAAGTCTGTTCGAGGATGCAATCACGCATAATTACCAGTTTCAATACGTCGTTACCCATCAATTTTACGGGTACTTAGACGGCGATGAATTAAACCCTCCAATAATAAAAAGGCTGGGTAAGTACAATATCAGGTTTATGTACGGGCTGGGAAAAAGTAACTGGCATTTTGCAGAATGGAATAAACTGTACGATTTGATTATGTGTTACGGGCCTTACCAGGTAAGTAAGCTTGAAAAGTATCCCGAAGTTCAAAAAGTAATTATTGGTTATCCGAGGTATGATTCCTTCTATAACGACTCATTTCAATTAGATGATTTACGTTACAAATTAAATTGTGATGGTGATAAAGAAACGATTGTGTGGCTTCCTACTCATAGCAATTTATCGTCCATAGAGTTGTTCGGAAGAGAAATCTCAGAGCTTAGTACTGAATACAACGTTATTGTGAAACCGCATCCGGGTGTAGCTAAAAATGAAAAGTCGCGTATCGATTTTTTAAATAGCCTCAATTTTAATTCTGTAATTGAAGATGTCTTTGATAACAGGTACCTATTTGCATTAGCAGACTATGTAACATGTGATTACGGTGGAAGCGCATTTGGCGCCATATATACTGATAAAAATCTTCTACTCTTAAACATGCCTGATGCGGAAAGAGACGAAAATATCAAAGATGAATCATCTGATGATGTAGAGTTACGAAAACATATTATAAATTTTAACCCTAACGAAGCCGGACAAATAAAATAT
>JANQLA010000554.1 GCA_028280855.1 Melioribacteraceae bacterium | reverse complement strand
GAGCTTTATTCGCAAAATAAAATTGGTGCAATTCTACTTACAGGCGGTCATGCACCGGGAGAATTAAGCGAAGCAAAAACCGCTAAAAACAGGCTGCTTGAACTAGGGGTGGGTCAGCAAGATATATTTATAGAAGATCAAACATCGAACACAACCGAGCAGGTTCAATACCTTAACAAACATTATTCTGATTTTCAAAAAAGTTATTCTCAAATTTTGCTTATTTCAGATTCGTTTCATTTACCGAGAATCATGACAATCTGTGATTTTCTTAATATTTCTGCCATGCCATGCTCGTCAGGGTATAATTTAAAATGGGAAAAGTTACTATATTACAGATTCAGAGAAAGTCTGGCTATGTTATTGTTTTGGAACTTTGGAATATAATTTAATTTCGAAAACTGGAGTTGAAGAATGGAAACTTTTGAACAAATGGAAGAATATGGACATGAACAGGTTATTTTTTGTGATAATAAAGAGTCCGGCTTAAAATCAATTATTGCTATTCACGACACTACTTTGGGACCTGCGTTGGGCGGAACCCGTATGTGGAAGTACAGGAATGTTGATGAAGCAATGAAAGATGCATTAAGACTTTCGAGAGGAATGACTTATAAATCATCGGTTGCCGGACTTAATTTTGGCGGAGGTAAAGCTGTAATTATTGGCGATGCTGCTACAGATAAATCCGAGCTTCTTTTTAGAACTTTTGGAAAATATGTCGACGGACTCGCCGGCAGGTTTATAGCAGCCGAAGACGTAGGTACCGATGTTAAGGATATGGAATATGCACGCATGGAATCTAAGTACATTACAGGTATTTCGAAAGCAATTGGTGGCTCTGGCGACCCTACACCTGTTACAGCTTACGGTGTTTACGTCGGCATGAAAGCTTGTGCACATGAACGATGGGGTACCGACTCATTGCGGGGCAGAAAAGTAGCAGTACAAGGGGCCGGGCAGGTTGCTCGCCACTTATGCGAATACTTATACAACGAAGGTGCCGAGATTTTTATTACGGATATCTATGAGGAGAAAATCGAATATGTTCTAGATACCATAAAAGCGCATGTGGTTAAGCCTGCGGAAATTTATGAAATTAACGCCGAGATATTTTCTCCCAATGCGCTCGGGTCTATAATTAATGATGATACATTAGATAAGCTGAAATGTGAAATAATTGCAGGCGGAGCAAATAATCAGTTGGAGGATGAGACGAAGCACGGCATGGCGTTAATGGATAAAGGAATTTTATATGCGCCTGACTATGTTATTAACGCGGGTGGTCTTATCAATGTTGCCAACGAACTTGAAGGCTATAGGCAGGATAGGGCAATGAAACAGGCTGAAGGAATTTATAGTATTGTACAAAAAGTTCTTAAAAAATCGAAAACGGAAAATATACCAACTAATGTGGCTTCAGATAAAATTGCAGAGGAAAGATTGCAGTGTATAAGCAAAGTAAGAAATATTTATTCCGGTGACTCTACTTTCCGCGGTAGGTTAGGAGAGTTAAGCCAAAGATAATTTCAAATAATGAACTCAAGATTATTGCTGATGTTTCTTAAGAAAAAATCAAATAGAAGAATTGCGCGGGAACGTGTTTTGCAAATCCTTTACGCCAATAAAATGAATGGTGATGGAATTGAAATACTTATCAGCTCCATTTTATCCGATCTTAGCAGCGGGCAGGATAAAGAATTCGCCAAAAAGTTAGTATATAAAGTGTTGG
>JANQLA010000494.1 GCA_028280855.1 Melioribacteraceae bacterium | reverse complement strand
AAATTCTCTGCTCAGTTTATTCCTGTTAATTTTGTACTGGCGTTTATTGTGTGGCTGGCAACTAAAAATCCTGTACGAGCATTAAACATGCTTATTATAGATTATTCTTGCGGCGTGCGTTTATCTACGGCTACCGCGTTAACATCTTCGATAGGGCTAGCCGCCAGGAACGGAATATTAATTAAAGGAAGTAACTTTATTGAAATGCTTGATTCCGCGGACACTCTTATTCTTGATAAAACCGGGACATTAACAGAAGGCAAACCAAAAGTTGTAAGTGTAGTTCCAACAAGCGATAAAATTGACGAAAGAAAACTCGTTGAATTAGCTTCTGCAGCGGAAGAAACTTCTAATCATCCGATGGCTTTGGCCATTCTTGACAAAGTAGCGGGCAGCGGATGGAAAATACCCAAACATTCTTCTACCAAAGTTCATATAGCTAAGGGCATTGAAACAAAGGTAGGTAATAATAAAATATTTGTTGGAAGCGGTAAGTTTATAAAAGAACAGAATATCGATATTGATCATTCAAAAGAAATAGCAAAAAAATTAATCAGGCGCGGTGAGAATATTGTATATGTAGCGCGAAATAAAAGTCTGCTCGGAGTTTTAGGGATACATGACGAACTTCGGGACAATATGAAGAAATCTTTAAATCGATTGCGATTAACAGGTATGGATGATATAATACTTTTAACGGGAGATGTCGAACAACATGCCGAAATAGTCGCCAACCGAATGGCAATGGATAGTTATCATGCCGAACTTCTGCCGGAAGATAAAGCGGAAATTGTTCTGCAACTTCAATCGAAAGGTGTTAAAGTCGTGATGGTAGGCGACGGTATAAACGATGCTCCGGCGCTAGCTTATGCCGATGTTGGTATAGCGATGGGAGGTTCCAGGACTGATGTTGCAATTGAAGCATCCGACATAACTATTACCGGGGATGATCCTTTGATGATTCCCGCAATGATTAGAATTGCACAAAAAACTATGACTACGGTTAAGCAAAACTTTGCTATTGCAATTAGCGCCAATACAATTGGATTATTGTTAGGCGCTTTGGGAGTTATTCCTGCATTTTGGGGTGCGGTTCTTCATAACTCAACAACTATCGCGGTTGTTCTAAATTCGGCGAGAATTCTTCTGCATGATATTGAACGGGGAAAATAAAATGAATGAAAACATTTATATAAATGTGGTGCACAGTATTGCCGGCCGAGTAAGAGTGAGATTAAGCATTGCCCCGCAATCGTCGAAAGAAATGATTAAAATGATAAAGAAGCATCCCGGTATTTTGAACATAGAATTCACCGAGATTACCAAATCCGTTCTTATAAAATTTGATGAGAATGAAACCACACAGGAAGAGTTGTGTATTCGTCTAGCGGTTTTTTTATCGCTGGAGAATGAGATGCACCCCGTTCGTATATATTCTGATACTGAGATGGTGGAAATATCGGACACTGCTGTTTTCGCTGGATTTATTATATTATTATCACTTATTATCAGGATCATTCCTCAGACTAAAGGAATCAGAAATATAATTGATTGGATAGCCGGCATTTCAACAACATACTCAATCGTAGATCACGGCTATGAGGAATTTAAAGAGAAAGGAAGTTATGACCCCGAAGTATTATCAGTAATTTACTTGCTTACTTCATTTACCCAGGGAAGACTATTGCCTGCAACAGTGATAACATGGATTGCATCATTTGGTCGTCATTTAATACGTTATTCATCAAAGAATGTTGAAATTAGACCAAGGTTGATTGAAAGCACAAAAGGAAAGAATGAACAATATGAAGTTGTTATAAACCCGGTTAATACATTACCTGGTAGAAAAATGTTGTTTAATTTTTTACCAATGTTGATAATGAATACAGCTGTAGGTGGAAAAGAAAATATTGAAGGTACTTTGCTCGATCAAATTAGAAAAGTATCAACAGATCATGACGATATACTTGAAGGATTTGGAAAATTCAAAAATGGCATACCAATAAGAATTCAATACAATAAAAACTAACTTAAATGATTTAGGAAGAGTATTATGAATATTACATCCCAGCACGTATCCGGATTTGTTTTTGGTGTAGGAGCTGCAGCAGTAGCTTATTACGTTTATAAAAACAATCAAACTCAAATTGATGATTTTTTGCGACGTCAAGGAATACAAATGCCGGAAAATAATATTAAGAACTACGGAAATATGAGTCTCGAAGAACTCGTTTCCGAAAAAGAACATTTGGAAGACATCATCGCTGAACGAGAAATTTCAGTTGCAGAAGAAAAGAAATAAAACTAAAATTGATCCGTTTTAATGTAGGGACAGCAAAATTTGCTGTGCCTACATACATATGTTGTAATCCTCTCCGCAATCCTTTATTTTATCCGCAAGTAAAATCTAATTATTGGAAAGCAATTTACTTGCACTCACTTAATCAACAATACCTCTCACAAATACAAGCCATTTCAATGAAAAATGTAATCAAACTATCAGCACTATTAATAGTTTTCGTTTTGGCGTTTACCTTAAACGCGCAGGATCATAACAAAGTCGACTCACTTAAAAACATTTCGTTAAGCGGGTTAAAATTCCGCAGTATTGGCCCGGCAATAACGGGCGGGCGGATTTCATCAATCGCTGTTAACCCGTTTAATCACAGTGAATACTATGTCGGCTCCGGTCACGGTTCATTATGGAAAACAACCAACAAAGGTATAACATTCAGCCCTGTGTTCGACAGTGTTGAACCTTACGCTATCGGGTTTGTTACAATAGACCCGACAAATCCAAATGTTGTATGGGTTGGAACCGGCGAGAATAACAACCAGAACAACGTTATTTACGGCGACGGTATTTACAAATCGGAAGACGGCGGGAAAACTTGGAAAAATATGGGGCTCAAAGAATCCCAGCATGTCGCGGGAATTGCAATTGATCCGAATAACTCGAACATAGTGTATGCATCAGCTTACGGACCGTTAAGACGCAGCGGCGGCGATCGCGGCATTTATAAAACCACGGACGGAGGCAAAACGTGGAAGCAAGTATTGTTCGTTAGTGAG